>NZ_JOJF01000011.1:0-170909 GCF_000720265.1 Nocardia sp. NRRL WC-3656
AAACGCATCGCCCAACTCACCGGCTTCGACCCCACCCAAGCCAGCGGACTCTGGTACCTCCGCTCCGCACTCGTCGCCCGCACCTACACCACCGCATGAAAACGGCACCTGAAAACACAGGTGAAAGAACGCTGCCGAAAGCGGCTGTGGAATGATCGAGTTCCCTTGCCAGAGCAGGGCATCGGGGGTAATTCTTCGAAGGTGACAGTCGATCGGGCGCAGACATCCTCGCGCCGGCGCAACTGGGAACAACTACCCGCGGCGACCCGGGCGGCGGTCGAAGCGGTGACCGGTCCGGTCGCGCGGGCGAATTCGGTGATCGCCGGATTCAGCAGCCAACTCGCGACGGTGATCGAGACGGCTGAGGGCCGGACCTTCATCAAGGGTGTGCCGCAACGAGATCCGGAGGTCTGGACCCAGCACCGCGAGGCCGCGCTGGCTCGTCACGTGACTCCGGTGGGCCCGAGGTTACGGTGGCAGATCGCGGCCGGCGGGTGGGATCTGCTCGGATTCGAGTTCATCGCAGGACATTTCGCGGACTACCGCGTCGACGCCGATCTCGCCGCCACCGCGGCCGCGATGTCCGCGCTGAACGGGCTGCACCCGCCCGCCGAGGTGGAACTCAAGGATGCCGAGGTCCGCTGGGGCGCGTATCTCGACGATGACGCCGACACAGCGGTTTTCGCCGGTGACGCCCTGCTGCACACCGACTGGAACTACAGCAACGTCATCATCGACCACGCCGAGGCCCGGCTCGTGGACTGGCCGTGGGCGACGCGGGGTGCGCCGTGGATCGACCCCGGATGCTGGATCGTGTGGCTCGTCTTCGCCGGCCACGATCCGGCCGCCGCCGAGTCCTGGGCCGCGCGGGTCCCCGCTTGGCACTCCGCGTCCGAACGCGACCTGCGCATCTTCTCCGGCGCGCTCGCCGCGGAATGGACCGCGACGGCCAACCGCAGTCCCAATGTGTGGACCCACGGCCTGCGCGACGCCGCCCGCCGATGGGCCGCCCACCGTGACCGGTGAGCGGCGCCGGCGGCCGGACTAGCGGCGAGCGCCGCCGGCCGCGGCGATCACGCCGTCGAGACGACTCGCGGTGATCTGACGGGCGGCATTGGAAACGGCGGTGATCATCGCGCTGCCGAACGCGCCGTGCCGATCGAACAGGGTCGCGGTGCCGGCGGCGATTCCGTTGCGGCTCAAGTGATTATCGGCCTCGAGACCGATGTCGGCGCCCTCGGGCATGCGCACCAGGGCCAGCGTCAGGTCGGTGTTGATGAAGCCCACCCCGGCACTGGACCAGTTGGTCACCATGCTGGTCTGCTCGGCGGCCATCGCGGCCACCACGAACGGCGAGGGCCGCTCCCCGTCGACCACGTTCACCGGATGCTGCCAGCTGCGTTTGCGGCTGCCGTTCTCGTGTTCCGAGGGCACCCGCGACCAGTGCGCGGAATCGTCGCTGTGCCACAGCGGCGCATTCGGCAGATCGGAGGGAGGCGCCACCTCGAGCGACGGCGGCACCGGCTGCTGCTCCCGGGTCCAGATCTCGCCCGGCGGTTGCTCGGACGGCTGCAGGAAGACCACCGAGGCGCGTGCCGCGGGTTCGCCGTCCTGGATGACGACCGCATCGGCGAGCCGGATGCGCTTCCCGTTGCGCACACGAGTCGTGGAGACCGACAGCTCGTGCATGCGCGCCGGCTTGAACAGGTCCACGGTCAACCGCACCGGCACGAAGCCGTCGGTGGCGTGCTCGTTGTCGAGAGCTCGCGCCAGCAGCCCGCACAGCGCCGGCCCGACCACCTGATCGGACGACCACTGGCTGGCCGCCATCCGGTTCGGGGTGAAGCCCCCGCCGTCCACCGCGAAATATCCGTGCGAGCTGTCCACCGCGCGTGCCTGTCTCCTCGGGTCGCCGCCCGTGAGCACCGCGGGCGGTCACCGTCGGCGACAGCCCGCGCTCGCCGTCGGCGACTGATCTTGCTGGTCCAGGCAGATATAGCACGGTAACGAGAACCGGTTCCACGCCGGGGCCGCTGCGCGGGACACCGCCGACACGCTCGGCAACGCTTTCGATCAAGATCGGCGTGTCGTTTTCCGGCGCCGATACCATATTTTTTCGGCGAGGGAACCAGCCGTCCGGTCCGTGTGGAAACAGTGCAGCAAGCCACCTGCCCGCTCCGGCCGGCGTGCCGGTCGGTATATCACCCCCGCTATGGGAATCGGCGCCGGATCACCTACCGGACAGAGGGCCTCCCGCGAAGGTCGGCAGCAACCCGTCAGCAGCCGAAAACCGGCCCCTGACCGGGGATTCGATGTTGCAGATGTGCTTGCATCTGATCTCGCGGCCACCCTAGACTCGGGCTGCAAGGCAATGCAGGGGACTACCCGTGAGCCGTAGGGTGAACCGGAAGCCAATTTTCGCCGAAGGAAACCATGCGGCCTGGCGTCAGGGGCGTTCGTATGAACCAGCCAATGGGCCTCGGTCGGCTCGGAGTGATGGACAGGAACCGGACCGGGCATCACAACAATTCGCGGGAAACCGCAACATCTTTCGTCATCAGTGCGGTCGAGTCCACCGGCGCGGCCACACGCGACGATTTCGATATCGATCGCATCGTCACCACCGCGCACGCGATGGTGAACGATTGGGATTTCGACGCGATGCAACCGGAAGCTTTCTGGCGCATCGCATCCAGTTGCATCAAACAATAGATCGGGACGGAAGTGGTAGCCGCCGACCCTCGGGTCGGCGGCTACTGCTGTCTTCGAGGCATTGCTGTCTTCGAGGCATCGATAGATCGCGATGCCGGATCGGCGGGTCTAGGCAGAGTCGGACAGGCTGCCCGCGGCCTTCTGCATCATCTCCCGCGACCGCTCCGGCGGTTCGGCCTGCACACTGAGCCGGTCCATGACCTGGCGGTAGAGCTCCAGATCCTGCTGGCGATCCAGATACAGTGCGCTGGTGAGCTGTTCGAGATACACGATATCGGGCAGTTCGGGTTCGGCGAAGCGCAGCATCGTGAACGAGCTGCCCGCCGCCGCGTGGCCGCCGGCCGCATACGGCAGCACCTGGATGGTCACGTTCGGCTTCATCGAGACCTCGACCAGGTGCTCGAGCTGTGCGCGCAGCACCTGCTCACCGCCGATCGGCCGGTGCAGCACCGCTTCGTCGAGGACTGCCCACAGCGTCGGCGCCCCGGGGCGGTCCAGGATTTCCTGGCGCTTCTTGCGGAGTTCCACTCGGCGGGCGGCCTCGGCGTTCTCGTGACCGAGCGCCACCACCGAGCGGGTGTACTCCTCGGTCTGCAGCAGACCGGGAACGAGCTGTCCTTCGAAGGTACGGATCGACTTCGACGCGTGTTCCAGACCCAGGTAGGTCTCGAACCATTGGGGCAGCAGATCGTTGTAGCTGTGCCACCATCCCGGCTGGTTCGCGCGGCTCACCAGATCGAGGAACATCTCACGCTCTTCGGCGTTGTCGACGCCGTAGAGCGTCAGCAGATCGCGAACGTCGCGTTCCTTGAAACCGGTGCGCCCCAACTCGAGTCGGCTGATCTTCGCGTGCGAGCCACGGATGTGCTCCCCGGCCGCCTCACGCGTGATACCGGCGGCTTCCCGCAGTTTGCGGAGCTGTCCGCCGACCGCGATCCGAAGCGCTGTCGGACCGCGTTCGGCGACAAGCGAATCCACACGGCCGATCCGGACGGACTCTGCCATCATGAGGTCTACTCCGATGCTCGACGATCACCGGCAATGAGGGTACAGCCATCGAGAGCAGCTGGTCGAACATCAGGAACTTCTGCCTCGTCGCGTACCGACACCGCGCCGAGTGCCATGCTACCGCCGATCAGGCCAGATCGTCGAACTCTCCACTCTTCGCGCCCCGGAGGAACGCGTCGATCTCGGGGCGGGTGTAGACGAGCACCGCTCCCTCGGGATCACGCGAGTTGCGCACGGCAACCAGGCCATTGGACAAATCGGCCAATTCGACACAGTTCCCGCTCGGATTGCTGAACGTGCTCTTGCGCCACGCGGCTTCGGACAGGCGGCCGGCTGTGGTGGCAGTGGAATCGGTCATGACTGTCTCCAGGGTTCGTGGTGGCCGAGCTCGGCAGCAGGGGCCCACACTCGGCGATCCGGATTGATCGAGCTGATGCCTATCTTCAGCTCTTGCATATGTTCGAGCAAATGTACTTGCATTTGAAACCGACGCTTTGAACGATAGCACGGGGGTTGGCTCGGATCGAGCCCTCCGGAAAATCGCAAAAAACCAAGGGCGACAAGGGCTTTTCCATCCTTTTTCGATTGACTCGTCATCTTTCGAACCGGCCTCCGAGCACCCAAAAACGGTGTCCGACCGGTCGGTTTCGGGCCTCTACCGGGGCGGATGGCACATTCCCAGCCGATCCGCACACCGGATGCGACCGTTTCGGTTACCGTCTCGCGCACCCGGCATCGGCAACCGCCGGACGGGACTCGAGCGTCGGAACCGGGAGCAGGAGGGAATCGGTGCCGCCAAGACAGCAGCAGCCGAGCCGCGAGCGTGAGATTCGGACCGATATCCCGCACACCGCGCGGATCTGGAACTACTGGATGGGTGGACGGCAGAATTACGAGGTCGATCGCCGGGTCGGCAGCGCGGCAACGGAACTCGATCCCGGTATCACCGCCCTGGCGGCCGAGAGCCGCCGCTTTCTCCGGCGCGCGGTCGAACATCTCGCCGGCGACCTCGGGATCACCCAGTTCCTCGACATCGGCGCGGGGCTGCTCGCCACGGACAACACCCACGAGGTCGCGTGCCGGCGCAATCCGGCGGCCCGGGTCGTCTATGTGGACAACGATCCGCTGGTGCTCACCCACGGCCGGACGCTGCTGACCGATCCGCGAGCCGTCTATCTGGATGCGGATCTGCGCGAACCGGATCGGCTGTTCGCCCGTGCCGCAGACATTCTCGATCTCGACCGTCCGGTCGCGGTGATGTTCATGGGCGTGCTGGGCCACTGCGAACGCATCGGCGAACTCCGCGCTGTCGTCGCCGACTCGATGGCGCGGGTCTGCCGCGGCAGCTATCTCGCCTACTGGGACGGCACCACCGACAGCGCCGATTTCGTCCGGATGTGCGCGACCTACGAAAACGTCACGGCCGTACCGTATTTCCCGCGCGACCATTGCGAGTTGCGCTCCATCTTCTCGGAGCTGGAGTTGCTCGAACCCGGCTTCGTCCCCCTGACTCGATGGCGTCGGCCGGCCGGCGAGCCGGTGCCGACCGTGCCGGTGTCGGGCTACGGCGCGATGGCACGCAAACCCTGATCACCCCTTGGGGCACAACACTTCCGATCACCGACGAGTGTGCAGATGTACTTGCATTTGCTCCTTGCAGCGCCGTAAACTCGACCGCACGACATGGCCGGACCACGCCGGAGCAGGCAGGCCGGAAGCAGCGCGAGGCCGTGCCGAAAAGTTCGCTTCCGCAATCTTTCGCCAACGGTCGAGGGCATTCCATGAACCAACTGCTCCAGCATTCCGGTACATGCGATCACGGCACATCCGAGCACCGCACGTCCGGCGCCGATCAGGTCGGTGACTGCGCCACCGAACCCCGGGAACTCACTTACCCCCGCGCCCGCGCGATTCTCTACGCACACGACCGGCACCTGTCGTGCCGGCAGTGGATCGCCGCCGCGGCGTATCTGTCCGCCGGACTCGACGACGAGTAGATCGCTCCGCGTTCGCCACCCCCGTCAAGACGGCTGAACGCCTCGAAACCGGTCCCCGACAGCGCGATTCCGTACTTGGGTTCGCAATCGCCTGTCACCAGGACGAATACGCGCCCTACGATGGTGGTACCCGCACCACACCATCTTGTGGAACGAGGGCATCATGATCCTTCTGGCGATGCACGACGTCATAGTGGCCCAGGTCGGCAACCCGACGCCCGAGACACCTCCGGCGGCGGACAAACTCCTGAAACTGGTGCGCTACTTCACCTGGTTCATGCTGCTGTCGGGGACCAGCGCGATCATCTTCGCCGGCGGCCGGTTCGCCTGGGAGAAGTGGAACGGCGGTCCGCTGGAGTCACCGAAGATGGTGGCCGGGGCCCTCGTCGGCGGCCTGGTGGCCACCAGCGCCGGAACCTTGATGAATTCGATTCTGGCGCAGTGATTCCCGACATTCCGGACGATTCACCCGGCAACCGTGTGTTCCGGACCCCGCCTCCGGACGCCGCCCCAGTAGGCTGAACGCGGACCACCGGTGGATCCGGTGCCGTCCCTCGGTCGAGATGGGAGGCTCCGGTGGCCGGCAGGCGGACCGACACACGGGACCGAATCCGCTCGGTCGCGATGGAGCTGTTCTCCGCGAACGGTTACGAACACACCTCGATCCGGGAAATCGCCGATCGGCTCGGCATCACCAAAGCCGCGGTCTACTACCACTTCCGATCCAAGGAAGACATCGTCGTCAGCCTCGCCGACGATCTGCGCAGGGGCATCGACGACCTGCTGGCCTGGGCCGCCGACCAACCGCCCGGCCCCGGCACCGGCCGCGAAATTCTGCGCCGATACGGCGCCGTGCTGCACCGCACCGGGCGGGAGATGACCCGGTTCATGTACGAGAACCAGCCCGCGTTCCGCCGGCTCGGTGTGGGATCGGACCTGCGCTATCACTTTCGCGCGGTCGCCGACGCGATGACCGCCCCCGACCACGAACCCCTGGCGGTCTTCCATGCCCGCCAAGCTCTGCTGGCCATCTCGTGGAGTATCGGGATGATGGGCGATGTCGACCTGACCGACGAGCAATGCCGCCGGGCGGCAGAGGATATCGCGCTGGCCATCTACGAACGGGCACAATGAGAGCCTGATGAAGGCCGGCCCGAGGACATCATGAATACACGCGTAACCCTCCTGGCCGCTGCGATACTCGCGGCGCCGCTGCTGATATGTGGGTGCTCCCACCAGAATTCGTCACCGGTGAGCCAGGCGGCACATCCGGTTCCCATAGCCCACCAGGGCGCCCCCGCGGTCGGCCCCGGCCCGTCGGGCACCTACACCGTCGCCGCGCAACCGGCACCCGGCAGCTGCCATTTCGGCAACACCGCTGACGGACAGCCACTTCCGGACCCGCACTGCACGCCGGGGGCGACCAATCCGAAGGTCACAGCCGAAACCGTCAAGTCGACGATCTGTGTAGGCGGATACACCCAATCCATCCGCCCGCCGGCGAGTATCACCGACCGGGAGAAGAAGGCGAACGCCGAATCCTACGGTTACACCGGCAATCTGCACGATGCCGAATACGACCATTTGATCTCGCTGGAGCTCGGCGGCGATCCGAACGATCCGCGCAATCTGTGGGTCGAACCGCCCTCCCCCGACCACAAGGCCGGGTCGGGGCCGAACAACCCCAAGGATTCGGTGGAGAACAAACTGCATTCGCTGATCTGTTCCGGCGCGGTCGGCCTGACCGACGCGCAGAACGCCATCGCGGCCGACTGGACCACCGCGTTGGCGGCGGTCGGCCATCCGGACGGAAAGTAGGTCAGCTCACCGCGGATGCCCGGCGGCGGGCCAACCGGTTCACCACCGGGTATCCGGCGCAGACGACCACCGCCCACCCCAGGCCGACCGCCAGCGCGGTCCGGCCGCTGTCGGTCCAGAACAGCAGTACGACGACCAGTCCGAGGAAGGCCAGTGCCAGCACCGAGCTGACCGGCGCCCCGGGCAGGCGGTAGTCGCTGGCCGGCAGTTCGCCGCGGCGCACACGGGCCCGGTAGATCATGTGGCAGACCAGGATCATGCCCCAGACGAAGATTATGCCGATGGTCGACACCGAGGTGATGTAGTTGAACGCCTTGTCCGGGGAGACCAGGTTGACGATCACGCCGATCACCATCATCGCCGCCGAGAGCAGGATGCCCGCGAACGGCACCCGGCGATTGCTCAGGCCACCGAGCGCGACCGGGGCCTCACCACGCAACGAGAGACTGCGCACCATGCGACCGGTCGAGTAGATGCCGGAGTTGCACGACGACAGCGCTGCGGTCAGCAACACGAAATTGATGATCCCGGCCGCCCCCGGAATACCGATCTGCTCGAACACCTCCACGAACGGGCTGCGCCCGGAGTGGAAGACCTTCCAGCTCGACACCGACATGATCACGATCAGCGCGCCCACATAGAACAGACCGATCCGCAGTGGGAGCGAATTGATCGCCCGGCGCAGGGTGCGGCGCGGATCGGCGGCCTCGCCCGCGGTCACACCGACGAGTTCGACGCCCACATAGGCGAAGAGCACGATCTGCAACGCCAGTAGCGCTTGGCCGAATCCGTTCGGGAAGACACCGCCGTCGGCCCACAGATTGGTCACCGTCGGATCGGGGGCGTGGCCGAAACCGAAGATCAGCACGCCGATACCGATGGCGATCATCGCGACGATCGCGGTCACCTTGATGGTGGAGAACCAGAACTCGCCCTCGCCGAACAGCTTCACCGAGATCAGGTTCGCGGCGAACAGCACGCCGAGCACGACGAGCGCGGTGACCCATTCCGGGATCGCGAACCAGTACTTGATGTATTTGCCGGCGACGGTGATCTCGGCCATGCAGGTCGCCACCCACACCGCCCAGTAGGTCCAGCCGGTGACGAAGCCGGCGAAGCGACCGAGGAACTCGTGCGCGTATTCACCGAAGCTGCCCGACACCGGCCGGTAGGTGAGCAGTTCCCCCAGCGCGCGCATGATCACGAAGATCGCCAGGCCGGCGGCGAGATAGCACAGGATCAGGGCCGGACCGGCCTGTTCGATGGCCCCACCGGATCCGTAGAACAGTCCCGTGCCGATCGCCCCGCCGATGGCGATCATCTGGATGGTTCGGGGGTTGAGGCCGCGCTGGTAGCCCTCTTCACCCGCGGACGCGAGGGCGGGCGCGTCCGTCCCCTCGGGTTTGCGGTCGGTCGTCATATCGCAGCACCGTACCGGGTCGGGGCCGGGGCGCGACCGGTGCAACCGCGCAGTGAACTAGTTCACAGCTCTTGCCGCCTAATAGTTGTGGGCGCACAATCATTGTGTGTCTACAACTGTTTCCGGGCTGACGCCGCGTCACAAGACGATCGTGCTGGTCACCTGCTGCCTGAGCCTGCTGATCTCGTCGATGGACGCGACCATCGTCAACGTCGCGATTCCGACGATCCGCAGCGATATGGACGCGCCACTGTCGCGGCTGCAGTGGATCGTCGACGTCTACACCCTCACCCTGGCGAGCCTGCTGATGCTGTCGGGCGCGACCGCCGACCGCTTCGGCCGCAAGCGCATGTTCCGGATCGGACTGAGCATCTTCGCGCTGGGCTCACTGCTGTGCAGCGTCGCTCCCGATATCGACATGCTGATCGGGGCGCGCTTCATCCAGGCCATCGGCGGCTCGATGCTCAATCCTGTCGCGATGTCGATCATCACCACGGTCTTCACCGGCCGCGTCGAACGGGCGCGAGCGGTCGGCGTCTGGGGCGCGGTGGTCGGCATCTCCACCGCGATCGGCCCGATGGTCGGCGGCGTGCTGATCGACGCGCTGGGCTGGCAGTCGGTGTTCTGGATCAATCTGCCGATCTGCGCGGTCGCGCTGGTGCTGACCACGCTCTACGTCCCGGAATCGAAGTCGCGGACCGCACGCGGAATCGACCCGCTCGGCCAGGTGCTGGCGGTCGTGGTGATGTTCACGCTGGTCTTCGGGCTGATCGAACATCGCCCGGAGATCTTCGGCATCACGGCCGTGGCACTGGCCGGATTCCTCTACGCCGAACGGCGGCACCGCTCGCCGTTCATCGACCTGCGGTTCTTCCGCAGCGTGCCGTTCGCGGCGGCCACCGTCACCGCGATCTGCGCCTTCGCCGGACTGGGGGCCTTCCTCTTCAGCGCTTCGCTGTATCTGCAAGGCGTACGGCATTATTCGGCTGTGCACACGGGACTTCTCTACCTGCCGATGGCGCTGGGGATGCTGATCTGCTCGCCGCTGTCGGGCCGGCTGGTCGGCCGCTTCGGCACCCGGCCCTCGTTGGTCGCCGCCGGAATTCTGATGACGACGGCCGCGGCGCTGCTGACCACGCTGCGGCCCGATACCCCGGTCTGGCAGCTGGTCGTGATGTTCGCGATCTTCGGCGCCGGTTTCGGCACCGTGAACCCGCCGATCACCACCGCCGCGGTCAGCGGGATGCCGATGGATAGGGCGGGCGCGGCCTCGGCGGTCGCCTCGACCAGCCGCCAGATCGGTGTCAGCGTCGGAGTCGCCCTGTGCGGGCTGCTGTCCGGGGCGGGACTGTGGTGGGTGGTGGCCGCTCTCGCGGCGGGCGTCGGGGTGCTCGGCATCGCCGCCAACACCGGATGGGCACTGCGCTCGCGCGACCGGATCGCGCCCCTGCTCGAACACAAGGAGCCCGCCCGTGTCTGACGACGAGCTCACCGTCGCCGCGGAGCCGACGCCCGACGAGGTCTGGCGCGTGCTGACCGATGTCGTCAAGGACACCCGCGACACCTGGAAGCGCGCGGTGGTCGATCGAATGGGCATGCCGTTCAGCAGATTCCGCGTGTTGCGGCGACTGCTGCCCGGTCCGCTGCCGCTGAAGGAACTGGCCCGGGTGGCCACCATGGACGCGCCGGCCACCACCGTGGTGGTCAACGATCTCGAGGCCCGCGGTCTGGTCTCGCGCGAAACCGCTCCGGACGATCGGCGGCGCAAGCTGGTGACCATCACCGATGCCGGGCGGGAGGTGATCGCGCAGGCGATGGCCACTCCCGATCCGCCGCCGCCCACGCTCACCGCGCTGTCCGCCGAGCAGTTGCGCACCCTGCACGATCTGTTGCGGCTGCTCTAGGCTCGGGTCGTGGCCGAAGAGACAACACCGGAGTGGGCGCCCGGCCTGTCGTCGGGTTTCGAACTGGGCACCGACGGGCCCCGGGTGATCATGGTCGGCATCGACGGTTCGGATGCCTCCTGGCGCGCGACCGCCTATGCGGCCGGATTGGCTCGGCGTCAGAACTCCCTGCTGGCAATGGTTTACGTCCAGCCGTGGATGGCCATGGCCGGCGCCTACGGCGTCGACGTCCAGGGCGCGACCGCCGAGATGGCCGAGGATCTGGCCCGGCAGGTACGCGAGCACGCGGAGAAGGTCAAAGACGTCTACCGCACCCGCTGGAAGTTCATCACCCGCCGTGGCGATCCGTTCACGGTGCTGGCCGAGGCCGCCGACGAATTGAAGGCCGACGGCGTCGTGGTCGGCGCGTCCGAGAAGGCCGGGCATCGAATTATCGGCTCGGTCGCGGTGCGTCTGGTGAAAGCGGGGCGCTGGCCGGTTACTGTCGTGCCCTGAGCTCCGTCGGCGTCCCGAAGTGATTGGGACGCGGCATCGGGGGAACCCGCCGGAACGAGACCGTTGAGGAAAGGGTTTTCACTATGTTGATTCGCCGCCTTGCCCGACCGCTGCTGGCATCGGTGTTCGTCGTCGACGGGGTCGACACTCTGATGCATCCCGAGCCCCGGGCGCAGGCCGCCACCACCTTGGTATCCCATGGGGAACAGCGGCTGCCGGATTCGGTATCGGCCAAACTGCCCTCCGATCCGGCGAAAGTGGTGCGGATCAATGCCATCGTCCGGGTCGGCGCCGGAACGCTGCTCGCGCTGAATCGCGCGCCCCGGCTCTCGTCGCTGGCGCTGGCGGTCACCGTCATCCCGGCCACCGTGACCGAGCAGGACTTCTGGAACGAATCGGATGCGCAGCAGCGTGCCGCCAAGCGCACGGCCTTCCTCAAGGACGTCGGCCTGCTCGGTGGCCTGCTCATCGCCGCGGCCGACACCGAGGGCAAGCCCTCGCTGGGCTGGCGGGGTCGCCGGGCCGCGCGTAAAGCCGCCGCCGCCCTCCCGTTCACCGCCGCCACCACCGACACGGTGCGGGATCGCCTGCAGCAGCAGGCCGTCCGCGGCCGGGAACTGGCCGCGGTGGCCGCCGACAAGGGCGCCGATCTGGCCTCGGTGGCGCAGTCGCGCGGCGCCGAACTCGCCTCGGTGGCCCAGTCGCGCGGCGGTGAACTCGCCGAGGCCGCCCGCGAGCACGGCACCGAATGGGCGGAACTGGCGCGCAGCCGGGGCGCCGATTTGGCCGGCACCGCTCTCGACCATCGCGGCGAGTGGGCCGAACTGGCCAAGCGGCGCGGCGCGGATCTGGCCGAGGCCGCCCGCGAACACGGCGGCGAATGGGCCGAGGTGGCCAAGCAGCGCGGGTCGATTTTCGCGCGCCAGGCCCGCAAGCGCGCCGAGAAGGCGGCCGAGGCCGCCCGCGAGCGTGCGGAGACGGCCCGCGAGCGGCTGGCCGAAGCCCGCAACGGCAAGTGACACACTGTTTCTCACCGGCGCCGGATCAGGCGCCGGTGAGAAACGCCGTCATCGCCGCGGCCACGGCCTCGGGTTGATCGAGCATCGACAGCACGTAGGCGTCGTCGATCTCCACCAGCCGGCCCGCGGGCAACAGTTCGGCGAGGCGGCGCCCGTGGTCGCGGGGCATCGGCGCGGCCTGCGGGGACCACAGCACCAGCGCACGGCCGGGGAAGTTCCGCAAGGCTTCGGTATCGGCGATCAGCTGCGCCGCCGGTGGCAACTCCCGGCCGTATTTGCGCACGTCCCGGCCGATATCCGGATTGCGCAGGGCGGGTTCGGTCCAGCCGCGCATCAGTTCGTCGGGTACCGGATAACGCGCCATCTGCCCGTAGATCAGCGACGAGCGGCGCAACAGCCCGATGCGCAACTGACGCAGCACGATCGGTAGCGCGCCCGGGACGCGCAACGCCAGCACCGCCAGCTTCCCGGGCAGTCCGGGCGGGAAGTTGTCGAAGGCCTCGCACGGCAACACGATCAACTGGGCGACCCGTTTGTCGAGGCCGTACGCGGTGAGGAACAGCCCGCCGCCCCAGTCGGAATGCACCAGGGTGACCTCGCGCAGGTCCAGCGCGTCGAGGAAATCGGCGAGGACCACGTTCTGGCCGCGCATACTCAGATCCGCGTCCGCCCGCATCGGTTCCGGATGCGAGCCGAGCGGCAGCACCGGCCGCACATAGCGAAAACCACTGGGCAGCAACGGCATCACGCGGTCCCACACCGTGTGGTCGATGAGCAGTCCGTGCAACAGGACGACCGGCGGCCCCTGGCCCTCCTCGACGTAATGAATCGGACCGGCGGGAACTTCGACGACCGGCATACCCCTGCCACCTCCGCATCGGAATCGCGCGACGACGCTGTGAACAACGCGTCCACCTCGTAGAACGTTCGCTCTAGAGCGTGTGTTCTAGTATGGGAGGATGTCCGAGACCGTGTCAACCCCGACCGCCGAGCGCATCGTCACCGCGACCGCGGAACTGATGCGCCGCCAGGGCTACGGCGCTACCAGCGTCAAACAGATCACCGCCGCCGCGCGGGCCCCGATCGGGTCGCTGTATCACCACTTCCCGCAGGGCAAACAGCAGATCGCGGCGGCCGCGCTGCGTACCAGCGGCGCCGCCTACATCCAGTTGCTACCGCTGCTGATGGACCCGTATCCGGACCTGCGGGTGGCAGTGGTGGCCGCGTTCACCGCCGCCGCGGAACAGATCGAGCAGTCCGGCTGGATGAACATGTGCCCGGTCGGCACGGTCGCGGGCGAGATCGCCGACAGCGAACCGGCGTTGCGGGAGGTGACCGCCGAGGTGATGCAATCCTGGATCGACCAGGGCAGTGCGTACTTCCGCGCACGCGGACTGCCCGCCCCCGCGGCCCACACTTTCGTGATCGCGGTCCTCGGCGCCCTGGAGGGTGCGTTCATACTCAGCCGCACCCTGCGCTCGACCGCCCCGATCGAATCGGCCGGGCAAGCGATGGCCGCCTATCTCGACACGCTCACCGAAACCCACTCCCCCGCGGCGATGTCCGAGGGGTGAACCAACCGATCAGCCCACGCTGAATTCGGCCGTGGTGCCGGTGAACGGAACGGCGGCGTCACCGTCGCGGCGGTCACCGCGGTATTCGATGCGGTAGCGCCCGGCTTCCGCGTCGGCGGGCACGGTCCAGCGGATGGCGATCCGCGAGGCCGCGGGCTGGCCGGGCGGGCGCGACCAGTGCAGTTCGGTGCACCAGTCGTTGTCGTCGAAGACCGCCCGCCATTGCGCGCCCTCGGCGCGCTGTACCTCGAAATAGCTTCCGCCGGTGTGGAAGTCGTTGGCGGGGTGGGCGCCGCAGAATTCGACCGTCACCGTATCGCCGTGACCGTAGCCGGGCTTCGGACCGGTGATCACCTCACCGAATGCGCGCCCGGTCATCGGCACATCGGCCGGTACCGGCGGCAGCAGATTCGGCTGCAGGCCCGCGGTCCAGTCCAGCGGGGCCGGGCCGCGGCCGAGGTCGACGCGTGCGGCCACCGCACGGGCCAGCCGATCGAATTCCTGCACATAGGCGGGCAGGGTCCAGCGGCCGAACAGCGTTTCCCCGCCCTCGTACTGCTGGGAGGCGTATTCCTCCGGCGTGGTCACGTAGCCGCAGTACCCGTTCGAATAGCCTTGCAGCAGCACGTTTTCCAGCGGGACGGACAGGGCGTGCGCCACCACCCGCCGGATCCGCAACCCCGAGACCACCGTGAATTCCGCCGGCCCCGAGGCCAGCACCAGATCGCCGATCCGCAGAATCTGGATCGGCACCGTCAGCGGTACCCACGGTCGCGGCGGCAGCACACCCAGCGGCGCCACGATCAGCTTGGGCGCCTGCACATCCCGCATCCACTGCTCGATGGGGCCGTCCAGTCCGCCGAGCGCGGCGACGACCGGATCCGCATTGCCTTCCTGCAGGAACGACAGCTGGGTCTTCCAGTTGTCCTCCGAGCTGGTCGCGGCGGCCGCGGCGCCCATCATGGCGGGCGCGGTGCGGGCCGGTTTACCGTCCGGCGTGTAGGACCCGTCGATGGCGGTATCGGCCATGTTCAGATAACGCAGCGCGGCGTCCACTCGCCCGCTGCGCATCGGCCGCGCCGCATCGAAAGCCGCACGGCCCGCGCGGTATTGGCGCTCGCCGATGAGAGAACAGTTGAGCCGGTTGTCCTCGGTGGGCCCGGACGGATGCCACGGCGTAAGTCCGATATTCGGCGTCATATCACCGGCGTTGGTCTGCGCGAACGCCGCCACGAAGCCGGGCTTTCCGGCGCCCGGCCGCACTCCCATCTCGTCGTGCTCCCAGCGGTAGCTGGCATAGCCCTTGTTGTCGGCCGAGATGAGCGTATTGGCGTCGGTGAGCGACGTCCCGTGCGTCGCGAACCAGGTGATCGCGCCGATGTCCTTGCCGCCCTGCCGCAATCGCAGCACCGTCACCTGCGGATCGATGGCATTCGGGAATGCGGCCTTGTCGTCCGGTGGGTTCAGGTCGAAGGCCACCCGGGAGCGGTTGGCCGAGGCGTCGTGCAGTTCGCCGTGCCCGAGCGACAGCGTGCCCGGCGCCAGATTCTCGTGCGCCGCCACCAGCGCCGCGACGATACCGTCCACCTCGGCTTGATGGGAATTGTTCTGAAAGCCGTATGCGGCAAGGGAATAAGCGTATTCGCGAGCGGTGCCGCCGCAGGAATTGTGATTGTGGGTGGCGTTCAGGTTGACGTTGCGCTCGGTGTACAGGGCACCGAATCGCTGTGCCAGCCGCTGCATCACGGCCAGATGCACCGACTGGAACAGGCATGCGATATCCGCGTTGACGAAGGCCACCCGCTCGCCACTGGCCCGGTCGACCACGATGTAGGCGCGCGCCCAGGTCCGCATGAGCAGCCCGGTCGCGACCTGGTCGAGTTCGGAGTAGCCCATCATGCCCTGCCCGGCGACCGCGCCGGTCACATCGGCGATACCGGCGCCGACCAGATATCCCGCCTCGTCGCCGGTGACCCGGATCGGTGCCGCCCCCGCGGAAGCGGTGGCCCCCACTCCCGCGGCCACGGCCGCGGTCACGGTGCCGGCCAGCATCGATCGCCGGGTAAACGTCACTGATCGCTCCTTCGATTCCGGCCGCCACGCTGCGACCGCCTCCTCCAACCGTGTGCACCGGAGATTACTGGTCACTCGTCCAGTACGCCAGCCCCGATTTCCCCACCGGGCCGGGTTACTCGATGGGCGCGGTCAGCGGCAGTGCGATCACCGAGGTGCCGACGTGCACGGTGAACGGACCGGGTTCGGTGTCCCAGCCCGCGTCGGTCCAGTGCTGAAAGGCTCGCTGCGGCAGCGAAATTCGCACCCGGCGCACCCCGCCCGGTTCGGCGGTGACGCTGGCGAACGCGGCCAGCCATCGCACCGGCCGCTCGATCGCACTGTCCTCACGGGACAGATAGACCTGGACGACCTGCTTACCGGTCCGCTCGCCGATATTGGCCGCGGTCACCTCGACGTCGTGGCCGTCCACCGCGAGATCGCTCAGCTCCCACACGGTGTAGCCGAGTCCGTGGCCGAACGGATACGCCGGTTGCACACCGGCCCGCAGCCAGGCGCGGTAGCCGATGTGCACGCCCTCGTCGTAGGTCAGGGTGCCGTCGGCGGCCGGGGTGGTGTCGCGGACCGGCACGTCGGCGAGTTCCTTCGGCCAGGTGGTCGGCAACCGGCCGCCGGGTTCGGCCGCGCCGGTCAGCACGTCGGCCAGTGCGGCGCCGAATTCCTGACCGGGGAACCAGGACAGCAGCACCGCGGCCACGTCGTCACGCCACGGCATCTCCACGGGAGCACCGGAATTCACGACCACCACGGTGCGCGGATTGACGGCGGCGACCGCGGCGACCAGGTCGTTCTGACGGCCGGGCAGCGCGAGGGTGGTCCGGTCGCGCCCCTCACTCTCCAGCTGTTCGGTGGTACCGACGACCACCACGGCCACCTCGGCCCGGCGCGCGGCCTCGACCGCCGCGGCGAATTCCTCCTCGGGCGCGCGTTCCGGCCGCGCCACGACCAACCCGACGCCCAGGATCATGCCCAGCCCCGCGGCCGCCGACGCACCCGATCCGACCGTGATCCGGACGTCGACCTCCTGGCCGGCCGCGAGTTCGCGCGCCACGCAGCGTTGCGGCGGATCCAGCAGTGCCGCAACGGGATCCGAGCCCTCGAACGCGATATCGGTGTCGATCACGGTCGCGCCGTCGAGCTCCACCACACAATGACCGAGCGCCGCGACACCGAGCTGCCACTCGCCCGCCACATCGGCGCGCAGTCGCGCACGCAGTTCGATCGCCGACGCGGCAGCCGCGTGCGGATCACCGAACAGCACCAGCCGGCCCGCCGTGCGGTGCTGGGTGTCGAGGACACGCTCCCCGTCCAGATAGCGCAGGCACAGCCCCGGTGTCCCGGTGGCCGGGTCGGTGACCAGGTCCAGCGGCACAGGTATCAGATCGTCACCGGTGCGCACCCCCGGGGTGTGGGTGACCGGCAGCACCGCCGACAGACCCTCGACCGGCGTGACGGTGTGGTCGGGGATCACGGTCGCGCTGCCGCCGCCCATGTACCGCGGCTGCGCGGCGGCGGGCCCCAGCAACGCCACCGAGGCCTGCGGCGGTAGCGGCAGCACACCGTCGTTGTGCACGAGCACCATCGCGGCCGCGGCGGCGCGGCGCACCAGATCGTGGGCCTGTGTGGCGGTGAAGTCGGGCACCGGCTCGGGCTCGTGCGGGGACAGGGCGCCGACGCGATCGGCGAAGCGCAGGATGCGCCGGACCTTGTCGTCGATCGCGGACTTCGGCACGGTGCCGGCCGCGAGCGCGTCGGCGAGGGCCGGACCCCACAGCGGCGACGGGCCCGGCATGCAAAGGTCGGTGCCGCGCGCGGCGCCTTCGGTACTGCGCACGGCGGTCCAGTCGGAGACGACCACGCCGTCGAATCCCCAACTGCCCTTGAGGGGTTCGTCCAGCAGCGGCGATTCGGTCATGGTGATGCCGTCGACACTGTTGTACGCGGCCATCACCATCCACGCCCCGGCCTGCACCGCGCGTTCGAACGGATACAGGTACAGCTCGTGCAGGGCGCGCGCGGCGACGCGGACGTCGACGGTGAACCGGTCCGTCTCGGAATCGTTGGCCACGAAGTGTTTCGGGCAGGCGGCGACGCCGTGTGCCTGCACCGCACGCACATACGCGGCCGCCATCTCCGCGGTCAGCATCGGGTCCTCGGAGAAGCATTCGAAATGTCTTCCGCCGAGCGGAGATCGGTGCAGGTTCACGGTGGGCCCGAGGACGGCGTAGACGTTCTTCTGCCGGGCCTGCGCCGCGATCAGGGCCCCGATCTCGGTGAGCAGGTCCCGGTCCCAGGTGGCGGCCAGCGCGGTTCCCGACGGCAGGCTCACCGAGGGATCACGTTCGTCCCAGTTCTCGCCGCGCACACCCGAGGGCCCGTCGGATACCGGCATCTCGGCGAGGCCGATCGCGGAATCCCCGGCCAGACGGAACATTCCGGCTCCGGAGATGAGTCGTAGTTCGGCCGCCGGATCCAATTGCGTTGCCAGCTGCTCGATCCGGTCGTGCATCGGCTGCCCCGTTTCGTCTCGACTGCGCATCGGCCTCGACGCTACGGGATATCGGCGGGTCGGCGCCGTATCACCCGGCGCGCGTCGGGGTTAGCGCAACCGCAACCGGACCATCGGCAGCGTGTCGACCGGCGCGCCGGTCGCTCGTTCGATCACCGCGCGCAGGTTCTGCCAGGCCCGGGGGTGGTCGTGGATGTAGTGCGCGAGCGCCGCCGCCGATTCGGCCTCGGTCATCGCCGTAGCCGTCGCGGGTACCGCGCGCTGGGTGCCGACCCACAGCCGGACGTTCGAGTCGGCCTGGATGTTGCGGTACCACTGGGCGCGCGTGCCGAAGCCGGACACGATGACGTACTCGCGGGGCCCCGGGTGGTCGACCACCTCCAGCACCACGTGCCGCTTCGCGCCGCTCGTGCGGCCGATATGTTCCATCATCAGCAGCCGCTGCCCGAAGACGAATCCGAGACCCGCGCGATACAGCCCGATCGGGGCGCGGACCAGGATCCTGGTGTGCAGTGCCCGCGCACCCAGCCCGGCGGCGAATTCGGCGAATGCCATGGTGATCTCCTAGTCGACAGTGAACCGGGGCCGCTCGTCGCCCGAGTCGCCCCGCACGCCCGCGATCCGCAGCAGCGGCGTCCCGAGGTCGAGTGCGCGGGTTCCGGGGTCGATGAGCCGATGCAGAACCAGGCCGTCCAGCGCGGCCACCAGCACGACCGCGGTCGCCTCCGGATCGGGGACGGATTCGTCGGCGCGCAGCCGGGCGGCAATCGCGGCGCGGAATTCGGCGAGTACGGCGGCCAGGCCCGCGCGCAGCCGTTCGTACCGGGTGGCGGCGAGCAGCATCTCGCTGAACACCCGGGTATCGGTGTCGGTGTCGTCGTAGCCGCCGATCAGCGACAGCAGTGCGGTGATGCCGGCCGCGGTGTCGCCGAGCAGGTCGGTGGGCACGTCGTCGACCAGCCGCCGCATCATCCGCAGCGCCGCGTCGATCAACAGGTCGTCCACCGATCGGAAGTGATAGTGCACCAGCCCGGCCCGCACCCCGGCCCGTTCGGCGACGAGCCTGGTCGTCACCGCTCCCCAGCCGCGTTCGGCGATCAGTTCCGTCGCGGCGTCCATCAGCCGGGCCCGCGTCTCGCGGCCCTGTTCTTCCGCGGTGATCAACGCACCTCCTTGGTCGTTCGCCTTGGGCGAATGACCAAACTGTACCGCGACGGTGGGAACCTTCACAAGAGGCCGTCGACCCGCCGTACGCCACGCTCGCGGAGTTGGTCCCGGGTCAGGACGGTGTGATAGGGAATTGTCGTGTCATGCACCCCTTCCGTTCATCCCCTCTACACCGCCGCGCCGCCATGCCCGCGACGATGACGGAGGCGGCCGTCGATCGCGCGCGAGCGCTCGGCTACCGCCGGGACCTGGACGGATTGCGCGGACTGGCCATCGCGCTGGTGGTGGTGTTCCACATCTGGTTCGGCCGGGTGTCGGGCGGGGTGGACATCTTCCTGGTGCTGTCGGGCTATTTCTTCACCGGCTCGCTGCTGCGCCGGGCCGAGTCGAGCGGTGAGGTCGGTATCGGCGTCACTCTGCGGCGCACCGCCCGCCGGCTGTTGCCCGCGCTCGTGGTGGTGCTCGGCGCCGTCGTGGTCGCGACCGTCACGCTGCGGCCGTACACGCAGTGGGGTGATCTGGCCGGCCAGACCCTGGCCTCGCTGCTGTACTACCAGAACTGGCGGCTGGCGACGACCTGGTCGGACTATCTGGCCGCCGATCCGTCGGTGAGCCCCCTGCAACACCTGTGGTCGATGTCGGTGCAGGGGCAGTATTACCTCGCGGCCCTGCTCGTGGTGGCCGCCACGGTATGGGTGTGCCGGCGACTCGGGCGCGAGCGCGCGATGCGCCCGGCGCTGGCCGCGGTGATCGTGGTCGCCGCGCTCGCCTCGTTCCTGTACGCCGCGCAGGGTTCGGCGACCCATCAGGGCTGGAACTACTACGACAGCGCCGCGCGGGCGTGGGAACTACTGGTCGGCGCCGGATTGGCACTGGCCGCCGCCTCGCTGCGCGTGCCGCGGGTGCTGCGCGCGGTGCTGGCGGCCGCGGGCCTGCTGGTCGTCGCGGTGGGCGGCTGGATCACCGACGGGGCGAATCAGTTCCCCGGCCCGCCGGCGCTGCTACCGGTCGGTGCGGCCGTGGCGCTGATCCTCGCCGGCGCCGGGGTGGCCGCCGAGGAACAGCCGCGGCTGACCCGGCTGCTGGCCTCGCCTCCCCTGGTCCGGCTCGGCGACCTGGCCTATTCGCTGTATCTGTGGCATTGGCCGTTGCTGATCTTCCTGCTCGCCGAACGCGGCGGCTCCCGCGCCGGGGTCGCCGGCGGCGCGGCGGTGATCGCGGTGTCCTTGGGGCTGGCCTACCTCACCCATCGCTATATCGAGCAGCCGCTGCGCCTGCGCGCCCGGCAGGAGACCGCCGCGCCGGCGTTCGGCCCCCGGTATCGCCGCACCGCCGGAGTCGCCCTGTCGGTGACGGCGGCGGTGGTCGCCTCCGCGGCGGTCACCTGGAGCGCGGTCGTGCAGACTCATCCGCCGCGGGCGGTGGGCGCCCTCGACCCGGTGCAGTATCCCGGCGCCGAGGCACTGGTCGGCGGCGCGTCGGTACCGCAGGCGCGCATGCGGCCGACGCTGTACGAGGCGCCGGCGGAACTACCCCGCCCGACCGTCGACGGATGTATCGCCGACTGGGATCACCGCGAGGTCGTCAGCTGCACCTACGGGCCGGCCGATGCCCAGCACACGCTGGCCGTGGTCGGCAACTCCCACGCCGAGCACTGGATGCCGGCGCTGCAGCAGCTGGCCGAGCAACACCATTTCAAGATCCTGGTGCATCTGAAGATGGGCTGTCCGCTCACTCTCGATCAGAACGCCATGTACAAGGGCGAACCGAATCCGGACTGCCGCGACTGGTCGCACGAGGTGATCGACCTGCTGGGCAACGAGCGGCCCGAGTGGGTGTTCACCACCGGCACCCGGCCGGTCGACGCGGGCGGCGACGAAACCCCGCCCGACTACCAGGACGTATGGAAGGCGTTGTCCGACAAGGGCATCCGGGTGATCGCGATCCGCGACACCCCGTGGCTGCGTCTCGACGGTGTGCGCTATCGCGCCATCGACTGTCTCGCCCGCCACGGCGATCGGATCAGCTGCGGTATGCACCGCGCCGATGCGCTCTCACCGGTCAACCCGGCCCTCGACGCGGCCGCCGCCTTCCCGAACGTCTTCCCCATCGACCTCACCGACGCCGTCTGCGAACGCGACGTCTGCCCGGTGGAGATCGGCAATATCCTCGTCTACCACGACGAACACCACTTCACCGCGAGCTTCGCGCGGTCGCTGGCCCCCGAACTCGGCCGGCAGCTCAGCCCCCTGCTGGGTTGGTGGTGAACAGCGAGGCCAGCGGTGGACGCTCGGCCGACGACACCGGACTCGTCACCCGCCGCCACCCCGCCGCCTCGGGCCGGAACTGAGTCAGCCCCACCCCCGAATCGGGAATGTCGAGGCGCGCGAGCAGGGTCGCGATGATCTGACGGCTCATTACGGCCAGTTCGTGGGTCGGCCGATTGCGATGAATCCGGATCCCCAGATCGACCTCGTCGATCGCCGCGCGACCGTAGCGGTGCAGGGTGTCGAGCAGGATGCCGATCTCGACGCCGTAACCGGGCGCGAACGGAACCGCGGTGAGCAGTGTGCGGGTGGCGGCGTATTCACCGCCGAGCGGCTGCCGCACATCGGCCACCTCGGGAGCGAGCGCGGTCAGCAACGGCCGGGCCACCAGCTGGGTCACCCGCCCGCCGCCGTCGGTGTCGCCGTGCGGATCGTCGCCGAGCGGCCGGCGATAGAACCCTTTCACCAGCTGAATGCCCGGATCCCGCAGCAACGGCGCCACCAGCGCGGGCACGAAGCCCGGGTCGGGATCGTGCAGGTCGGAATCGATGAATACGACGATATCGCCGGTCGTCACCGCCAGTGACCGCCACAGCACCTCCCCCTTGCCGGCCCGCACCGGCACTCCCGGCAGTGCCTCCTCGCGGGTGTACACCGCACTCGCACCCGCGGCGCGGGCGCGGGCGATGGTGTCGTCGGTCGAGCCGGAGTCCACGACGACCAGTTCGTCGACGAGTCCGCCGATCAGATGCCGGATCGAACCGATCACTCCCGTGATGGTGGCGCGCTCGTTCAGGGCCGGGATCACGACCGACACGGTCCGGTCGCCTTTGGCCCGGATCAGGTCGTCCACGCCGACATCGTGTGCGGGAGAAGCGGTTCCGGCGGCGGGTGCGGCATAGGTCATCGATATCTCCTCAGATACCCGGGTCCAGAATGTCGGTCGTCAGCTCCGGCCACAGCCGCGCCCAGGCGTCGCGCGGCCCGGCGCACCGCCAGATGGTCACATGGGCGTCGATACCGGGGAACCCGCGCGGATCGTCGAGGCGCACAAGTGGCTCGACGGTAAAAAACGTTCGGCGCAAACGCATTTCGGCGGTGTCGGTATCGACGTAGATGATCGTGGTGGTGCCGGGTGGCGGGCGGCCGAACTCCGCGAAACCGCGATCGGGACTGTAGACCGGCGGCAGTCCGGGCGGCCCGAAACGATCCAGCGCCGCGGCCTGCCAATAGGTCCGGGTCAGTATCGCGGTCCGGGCGTGATCCGGACCGGCTCGTTCGACGGCCAGCGCCGCGCCGGCGACGAGGGTGTCCCAGCCCGTAGTCCCCGAAACCCGCATGCGCGTGGATAATTCGGCGCGCGTGGTCACCGGTCGCGGCGGGCTGCCGGACGGCAACAGCAGCACCACCGCGAGCGCGATGACGATCGACACCGTCGCGGCGGTGAACGCGGTGGCTCGCGACCATCGCACCGGAAACCGCTCGGCCAGCACACAGGCGCCCGCCGCGAACAGCATCGGCAGCAGCCCGGCGACGTAGTAGGGGCGCCCGCCGGTGACGGCCACGAACAGCACCACGACGCAGGTGGCAACCGCCAGGAAGTGGTGGTCACGCAACCGGCGAGTCGCGAAACCGTAAGCGGCACATCCGATCAGCACCACACCCAGCAATCCGACCATGGTCACCAGCTGCACCGGCAATCCGGCCGTGCCGCCCGTCGCGGCACGCTGCTCGTCGCGGATCACCGCCCCCATGGCCAGCTGCGGCCAGCCGTGGCGCTCTTGCCACAGCAGCGCGGGCGCCGCCGACACGGCCGCGATGGCGGCGGCGGCCCACAGCGCGGGCCGGCGCACGAGCTCACGCGGTCCGCAGCAGGCGATGCCGAGGGCGAGGGCGGCCACGACGACGGGCAACAGCAGTTTCACCTGCAGATCGATCGCCGCGACCACTCCCGCGATCAGCAGCAACCGGTCCGCTCGGGTCCGCATCCAGCGCGCCGACAGCCAGGTGAGAACGGCGACGGCCGTACTGTCGAGAGCGAATGTCGACAGCGACGCGGTCTGAGTGACCACATATGGGCAGCAGGCATACCCGATCGCGGCGAGAATCCGCGCGGCGCGGCCGCCGCCGAACTCCCGCGCCAGCGCCGCGGTGACGACGATCGCCGCCACCCCGGCCAGAATGGCCGGCAGTCGCAGCACGGTCGGGGAATCGGGCGCGACAGCATGCGCGGCACGGGCGAGCAGCGGAACGAGCGGTCCCTGATCGACGTATCCGGCGGCCGGATGATATCCGGCGGCGACGAAGTACAACTCGTCGCCGAACCAGTCGTACCGCGCGGCCCGGGCCACGAGGATCGCCGCGGTGAGCACCGCGACCACGCCGACCCAGACCGCCGCTCTGTACCGTGAGACCGCCTCCAGCACAGGGCCTTTCAGCGCGCACCTCGCCGGTCGATGGCCCGGCGCGATCCGAGGTGTCACAGTAATGCGGCATCGACCCGTTCGGTGCCGGTCAGAGCGATATCGCGGCACAGTTTCGTCAGCGTGGAAAGGTAGTGCGCCACGGCCTCGTGCGCACGCGGAGTATCCGGGAACACCATGCTCAGCTGCGTGACGTCGGGGAAGCGGTTGATCCACAGGTAGACCTCGCTGGAACTGGCCCGGTTGCCGTACAGTCCGCCGTTGATGCGGTCGAACATCTCCGCGCCCGCCATCCGCCGCACATCCACGTAGGAGACCATCGGCGCGGAGAAGCCGAGCCGGGTGTGGATGCGCGGATCGTCGGCGGCCAGCTCCAGCACCCGGTGCACGCACACCTGTGCCAGCTCCTTGGCCGCATCGGCCTGAGCCTGGGCGCGACCCACCAGCGAGGTGAACGTCTCTTCCGGCCGCACCGCCACCGCGACCGGCACCAGACTGGTGTACCAGCCGATCGCCCCCTGCTCCCCCGGAGTGGAGCGAGTGTTGACCGGCGTGAACACGAAATAATTGTCCCTGCCGGTCAATTCGTATTCGGTGAGCGCGATCGCGGCGAACACGCCACCGAGGAATTTCCCGCCGAAGTCCTGGCACACCTGCTCGAACCGCAGTGCCTCCGCCTCCTCGAACAGCGGCACGGTGATCTGCGCGCCGCGGGTGAATCCGCTCGCGCCCGGCGCCACGCCGAGGTCCATCGGGAACGACGGCACCGCGCCGCCGTGGCGGATCAGCAACTCCAGCCAGCGCTGCACCGGCGCGGATTCGGTGGTGAGCTCGGCGTTGTAGCTCAGTTCCCGCGCACAGTAGGCGAGGTGCCCGTCGACCGGTGCGATGGGCACCTGTCCGCCGGACAGTTCGTTGCCGTAGAGCAGCAGCAGATCCACGCACGACAGCGCCTGCCCCACACCGTCGGTGTGCAGGTGGTCCACGGCCGCGTAGACGGTGAACGAGTCGCCCCGGTCGATCACACCGAAACCGAAACAGTCCCAATCGAATACGTCGCGCGCGTGGCGCTGCACATGGTCGCGGACGGCGTCGCTGTCGGTGATCTCGCCGTAGTCGCGCGGCTCGAAGTCGATATCGGCCGGGTCGGCGACGTGGCGCGCGATCCGCTCACCGGGTTCACAGGAGAACCAGCTCCAGAACGTGTCGTGGCGGCGGGCGAACGCGGTGATCGTGCGGGTCATGGCGTCGCGGTCCAGCGGGCTGGGAAAGTCGAAGGCGATCATGCACAGCCGGGACGCGCGAGATCCGCTGTCGCGCTGCCGATATGCCGCGCGCAGATATTCGCGCTGCTGGTACGACGGGCCGACCGGGTGCTCCGGGGCGGCCAGGACCGCCGCACGCGACTGCGACGTGGGTGCCCAGGCGATCAGTCTGCCGGGCTGCGGATGCCAATCGTCGAAGAAACCGAAACCGACCATGGAAACCCTCGTTTCGTCCAGATGTGACGACGCGCCGGCGCCGGCCGCGCCGCCGAATCACGCGGACCGAGTCAACGGCACCCGCGCCGATCCGCCAACCGTCGCCGTGGAAGTTTGTGACCTTCCCCAGATCCGGTCGAGTCCGATAGGCCGTCGGTCCCAACAGTCGGCGCGACACCTTGCGACCGCGACCTTCGCGGGCCTACCTTGACCGCCGTCCAGTCCCGCCGGAACGAGAGAGGTAGGCGGATGATTCGCCGCTCACTGCCCACCGCCCTGCTGGCGTCGATGCTGACCGCGGCGCTGTGCGCGGCACCCGCGGCGGCCGACGATCCACCGCCCGCCCCGGTGAGCATCGCCGCGCTCACCGCCGCCGCCGAGCCAGCCGCCGACGGCGCCCACCTGCTCGGGGTCGAGCAGGAAGCCGACGGCATGCTGAATCTGCGGGTGCACTCCGCGGCGATGAACCGCGAGATCGAGGTGAAAGTCCTTCGGGCGCCGGACGGTTCGGCTCCCGCGCCGGTGTTGTATCTGCTCAACGGCGCCAGCGGCGGTTCGGAGGCCAGCAGCTGGCCCGAGCAGACCGATATCGTCGATTTCTTCCGCGGCAAACAGGTCACGGTCGTGACGCCGATGGGAGGCAACGGCAGCTATTTCGCCGATTGGCGCGCCGACGATCCCGTACTCGGCCGGCAGAAGTGGTCGAGTTTCCTCACCGCGGAGCTGCCGCCGATCATCGATTCGGCCTTCCACGGCTCCGGCGCGAATGCGGTGGCCGGTATCTCCATGGCCGGCACCTCGGTATTCCAGCTGGCCCTGGCCGCGCCGCAGTTGTATCGGGCGGTCGGCTCCTACAGTGGCTGCGCGCGCACCAGTGATCCGCTGGGCCAGGCGTTCGTCGACGGTGTGGTGCTGCGCTGGCGCGGTGATCCGCTGAATCTGTGGGGTGCGCCGAACGATCCGCTGTGGGCGGCCCACGATCCGTACGTGAACGCGGACCGGCTGCGCGGGCTGGCGATCTACGTCTCGACCGGCAACGGAATTCCCGGCCCCTTGGACAATCCGGACGGGCCCGGAATTCACGGCAACACCCGCAAACTCATCGAGCAGCTCGTCTACGGCGGGGTGCTCGAGGCCGCCACCCACAACTGCGCGATCGCGCTGCGGGACCGGCTGACGCAGTTGAACATTCCCGCGACCTTCGACCTGCGCGCGAACGGCACCCACTCCTGGGGGTACTGGCAGGACGATCTACACCGCTCCTGGCCCCTGTTCGAGCAGGCTCTGAACCGCTAGCCCGCCGCCGCGATTCTCCTTGCGGCGGAGACGGTTTCGCGCACGTACTCGGCGCGCTCGGCCGCACCGACGGCGGCACTGAGCGGGCGGATCTGGACTTCCATCGCCACCCGGTCGCCGTCGAGGACGGGGACCGTGAGGTAGCTGATCGGCAGTGCGCGATCGCTGTCGAGATCGGCCCGGCTGTGCGCCGCGCCGCCGATCGTGGCCAGCAGTGCCAGAACCCGCTCACGCAACGCCTTGTCCGCGGGACGGTCGGACAGATGGTCGACCACCTCGGCCAGCACCCGCAGCGTCGGCAGGCTGGCCGCGTCCAGGCCCCACGCGCAATATCCCAGTGCGCGAACGGTTTCCAGCACCTGTTCGAATTCGGCCCGGCGCTCGGGTGGCGCCTGCTGCAACCACGCGCGTTGCGCGGGCAGGCCGGCGTGGGCCAGTACGGCCGCGCCCGCCGGGGGGCGCAAGGGAATTCGGGTGCCGGCCTCGATTCCGGCCGGGATCAGACCGGGCCCGCCCGCCACCGCGACGAAGATGACCTCGCTGCCCGCGATGGACGTGAGGGCGGCACCGCAGCCCACGCGTTCGGCCAGCCGGCGCAGCTCCGCCTCGAGGCGGTCGTGATCACGCAGGCGATCCCGCAGCCGCCCGCCCAGCACCAGCAACGCCGGACCGGGCTCGTAGCCGAGATCGGGAAGCCGCCGCACCCAGTCGGCACGGGGTCTCCTAACCTGTCGCGATACGAATAATTGAATCATTCGATACGAATAATCATATCGAGGAGTGCTTGTGCGACGTAAGGGCTTTACCGGGGGCGCGATCACCTCGATCGCGGCCGCCGCGGCGGCGATACTGACCATCGGCGCGGGAACCGCGAACGCCGCGTTCGGCCCACCCCCTCCGGTCGATCCGTATCTCGGGCCGGTCGGCACCGCCACCATGCACGGCGATGCGGAATCCTCCGACAGCACTCCGCTGCCGGGCGTCGGTACCGGCGCGGTGAACGCACAGTTCCGGGAACTGGCCGCCGCGTGCCCGACCATTCTGCAGGGCGCCGACGGCATGCCGCAGGCGTTGTGCACCACCGTCACCGACCGTTCGCCCAAGATATTCCTGCTCGACCC
This sequence comes from Nocardia sp. NRRL WC-3656, assembly GCF_000720265.1. Taxonomy (NCBI): domain Bacteria; kingdom Bacillati; phylum Actinomycetota; class Actinomycetes; order Mycobacteriales; family Nocardiaceae; genus Nocardia; species Nocardia sp. NRRL WC-3656. Next base: position 28,285 of record NZ_JOJF01000011.1, read on the forward strand.
GAACAACGGTCAGCCGCTCACCTCGCTGTCGCTGCCCAAGGGCGGACTGCTCGGCGGGGTCTACGCGTATCTGGACAACGCCGACCACTTGGTGATGGTCGACGGTGACGACAATCTGGTACGGGTCGCGCATACGAAGGAGGGCAACGGCTGGAAGCTGGCAATCGCCTCCTCGACGCCCCTCGGCGCCGCCGTGACCGGCCACTGCGGCGGGAACGGCTGCGACAGCGTCGCCTCGCTGATGCCCGATCGCGACGGCCGGGTGTGGTTCGCCACCGCCAACGGCGCGGTGGGCGCGGTCGACCCGAAAACCGGCTCCGCACAATCGATCACGCTGCCCGGCGAGCACGTCGACAACAGCATCTCGACCGCCCCGGAGGGCACCGCGGTCACCACCGATCACGCCACCTATCTGTTCACCGCGGATGCCTCGGGCGCTCCGCACCAGGTGTGGCGGCAGCCCTACGATCGCGGCCCGGCGCGCAAACCCGGACAGCTCAGCTGGGGCAGCGGGGCCAGTCCGACCTTCTTCGGCCCGCGTGACGGCACCGATTATCTGGCGATCACCGACAATGCGGTGCCGCAGGAGAATCTGCTCGTCTACGACACCCGCACCGGCCGCCAGGTCTGCTCGGTCCCCGCGGTGAACGGCACCGAGAACTCGCCGATCGGCTCGGGTAACAGCGTCTTCGTGGCGAGCACCTACGGCTATCCCTATCCGGCGCTGCCCGACAACGCCGGTCCGAGCGAGCCGGACAAAGCCGATTTCACCGGCGGCATGGTCCGCATCGACGTGAATGCCGACGGTAACGGCTGTACCCGGAAATGGAGTAGCGATGTGAAATCCGCCGCAGTCCCCCGGCTTTCACTGGCGGACGGCAAGATCTACACCGTCGCCCGCAAGAATCAGATCGCCGGCATCGATACCGGCAGCGCCGGAGCGGTGATCGACACCTATCACCTCGTGGTGATCGACGCGGAAAGCGGCGCGGAGAATTCCAGCCGGTTGATCGGCACCAGCACCGTGCACGACACCCTGCAGATGGTCGGCACGATCGCGCCGGGACGCGTGCAATACCAGGGCACCACGACCGGACTGTTCCGGATCACACCGAGCTGAACGGGAATTCGACCGCGCCAGGGGCGAGACCGCTACCGGTCCCGCCCCTGCGTTCTTTCGGATCGCTCGAAGATTGCTACTGTGGTTGTCATGTACGCGCGAGCGTCTACTAAATGCGTACGTACATAGTCGAATAGTCGCAGCGATGTCCGGAACCCGCTCGGCCCATTGGCTTCTCACGTTAAATGCTTATTACGCAGCTGTATCTGCTTGGTTAGCAACATTTCTCAACCGTAAACGTTTCTGCGTCGCACCTTTACGCCGGGTTGGCACTCGTTAATCTCAGTTCGCGCGATCCGGATAATCCGGATTTCGCACCGGCAGCGGATAATTCGGCAATTCTCCCCCTGGAATTCCCGATCGCTCGCCGCCTTATCCGATCGACCACGATGAGGATCCGATGAACAAGACCACCCGTTTGGTCTCCGGCGCGACCATAGCTTTGATGGTGACCGGTGCCGTAGCCACCACCGCCACCACTGCCAACGCCGCCACCGGCACGCCCGCGGCCCCCGCCGCCGGCGCACCGATCGCCGCCGACCCGTTCACACTGACCACCGACATCCTTCCGGGCGTGCGCTACACCAGCAACACGCAGGACGGCTCGGTCAGCATTCAGACCGGACTGGGCTCACTCACCACGGTGGGCACCCAGTTCCAGGTCAAGGACGGCAACGGCGCCCTGGTCGCCGGTACCGCCCTGGCCACCTCGCCCAAGGCCGAACAGGCCGCCACCGCACCCGCCTCGCTGCCGGAGACCCAGCAGGCGGCCGCCGAGCAGCCGGCGCCCCAGTCGGCCGCCGTCGAACAACCGGTCACCTCCGCCCAGCCGATCTACACCCAGGACGAGTTCAACTCCGCCCTGAGCGTGGCCGCCACCCAGTTCGGGCTGGCGACCGGTATCGGCAGCCTCGCCGGCGGCGCGGTGGGCGGCATCACCGGCTGCGTGCTCGGCGCGACGATCGGCTTCGCCCTGGTGCCGGAGTTCTTCCTCGGCAGCGGCGCGGCCGGCTGCCTGGTCGGCGCCGGACTCGGTGCCACCGTGGGTCCGCTGATCGGCGCCGCCATCCTCGGCGTGCCGGTCGGTATCGCGAGCGCGGTGCAGATGTACAACACCCTCAACGCACCTGCTCCGGCCGCCTCCTGAGTCGGCTCTCCCACCCTGTGGCCCCGTCGTTCCGGCGGGGCCACAGCCGTTCCCGAGGGCCGGGAATGGGTACTATCCCGGTACGTAGTCGATGGTGGAGAGGTGCGATGGCACATCGTTTCGGGGATCTGGAGGCGGTGGTGATGGACCGCATCTGGTCCGCTCCCGACACCATCACCGTGCGGACCGTGTTCGAGGACCTGCTGCGCAGCCGGGAAATCGCCTACACCACGGTCATGACCACCATGGACAATCTGCACCGCAAGGGCTGGCTGGAACGCGAACGCGACGGCAAGGCCTATCGCTATCGAGCGCGCCTGAGCCGCGAACAGTACAGCGCCCAGCTGATGCGCGAGGCGCTCGGCGGCGGCCGCTCCGATCTGGTGCTCGCCCATTTCGTCGAGCAGATCTCCGACGACGACACCGCCGCGCTGCGCAAGGTGCTGCGCCGCGCGAAAACCCGCAATGCCCACACCGAGCAGCCGGGTACCGAGGTCGCCGAGTGACCCTCGCGCTGTGCCTGCTGGGTTATTCGGCACTGGTCTGCGTTCTCGGCCCGCCGATCCTGACCCGGCTCACCGCGCACGGCAGCGTCCCCGCCCTCGGAGTGCTGGCCTGGCTCACCGCGATCGCCGCCGTCCTCGGCGTGTGGGCGGCCGCCGCAGTGGCCCTGACCGTGCAGGTCGCCCACACCTGGGATCTGCCGATGGCCCACCTGTTCGACGACTGCTGGGTCGCCATACACGCCACCGCCGACGGCAGCCACGGTCCGATCGCGCAGTTCGCCGCGCTGATCTCGGCCCTCACGCTGATCGGATTCGTCGTGGTGCGCGGCGTGCGGGTGATCGGTGCGGTGGTGCGCGCGGGACGCAGCAGCGCCCGGCACGCCCGCTCGGCCTCGCTGGTCGGGCGGCGACTCGACGACGCCGGCGCGGCCGCGGCGGTGGTCATCGATGCGCCGCAGCGGGCGGCCTACTGTGTCGCGGGGCGACCCGGGACAGTGGTGGTGACCAGCGCCGCGGTGGCCGCGCTGGATCGGCCGCAGCTGGCTGCGGTACTCGCCCACGAGGACGCGCATCTGGCCGGGCGCCACCATCTGATCCGGGCGTCGACCCGCGCGCTGACCACCACCCTGCCGCGCATTCCTTTGTTCGCCGCCGCCGACGACCGCATCGCCCAGCTGCTGGAAATGTGCGCCGACGACCGCGCGGCCGGTCGCCACAGCCGCACAGCCGTTCTCACCGCACTGCTCACGCTGTCCGGAGCCACCGGGGACGCCGAGATCGGCGCGCTCCTCCCGGATACGGCGCTGGGCACGAGCACACTCGCCGTCGCCGACCGGGTGCATCGGCTGGTGCGCTCCGAGTCGCGTACGAGGCGCGCCCGCCGCGGAATTCCGCTCGCGCTGTTCGCAACAGCGGTCGCCGTGGTGCCGGCCTCCGGATATCTGCTGGTGCATTTCGGGATGGCAGGCTGTCTGCCCTTCGTCCACTGACACGGAGCGGGGACCAGCCCATTCGAAACCGGTCCCCGCGCAGGGTCGTTCAGTTGTAAACGGCGCCGAACGACGGGACGGAGATGGTGGCCAGCTGGTACTGGAAACCGTCGGGGTTGGCGTCGGAAACCGGAACCGGCCACCGGTGCCACAGCGTCCCGTACACCGCGGCCACCACCATCCCCGACCCCGGATCGAAGACAGGGGTGCGGATGGTGGTGTCCACCGGCACGTCGTTGTGTTCGATCAGCGTTTGGGTGCCGCTGCGCCCGTTCGACAGGTTGTACCAGACGACCTGCAGATTCGCCCCGCCCTGATTCGGGGCGATGGTGCCCGGCCCGCCGAAGAAGCCGAGGCGGAAACCGTCGTAGTTCAACGCGATTCCCGACCCGTAGACGCCCGGGCCGGTGCCGCGCCCGATGTCGGATTGGGCGGGAATCTGGAACGGCTGGGCGGGCAGCGCCGCCTGCTCGACGGTCGGTCCCGCGGCGAGCAGCCGATCGATCGCCTGTTCGGCCGCCGGATTCCCGGCCGCCGCCGCGCGCAGATGGGCGGTCGCCGCGGACCAGTCCACGGCAGCCGGTTCCGCCGCGACGGGACCGGCGAACACCGCGGCCGCCGCCGCTGCTGCCGCCGCTGCCGCGGTGAGACGATGGGTGACACTCAGTCGACGCATAACCAGTTCTCCTCGAATATTCCGGTACAGCTTGCTGAGAAATTGCGATATATCCTGTCACCGTAGCTTTTTCATCCCCGAGTGCGCAGGTGCGGCGCGCTGCAATCGGGCGGCGAGTTCGCGGACGTGGTCGGCGACCTCGGGCGGCGAGTCGATACGGAAGTCGCAACCGAGCCGCAGCAGCCGGAAGACCAGCCACTGCATCGTGTCGGCCTCGGTGCGCAGCCGGCAGGTGTGGTCGTCGACGTCCTCGACCTCGCCGAGCGCAGCCGCGGACGCGCGGATATCGTCCGCCGGGGCGAACACGGTGACCTCCGCGCGGTACACCGGTGTGAGCGAATACAACGAATCGCGCACATAGGTGGCCGCATCCTCGGCGGGCAATTGCCGTGCCTCGGTGCGCAAGCCGATCGGCTGCGGATTCTCGATCCGGTCGATCCGGAAGATCCGCCAATCGTCGCGCTCGCGATCGAAGGCGACCAGATACCAGCGCTGTCCCGCAGCCACCAAACGATGCGGGTCGACCAGTCGCCGGGTCCGCGCACCGGCGCTCGAGCGGTAGCCGAACCGCAGTTGCTCCCGCCCGCCGATCGCGGCCGCCAGCACCGTCAGTATCCCGGTGTCGACCGGCGAATCCGATGCTGGGGCAAGGGTTTCGGTGGCGGCGCTCACCGAGCGCACCCGGCTCCGCAGCCGGGTCGGCAACACCTGCTCGAGTTTGGCGAGCGCTCGCACCGCCGCCTCGTCCGCACCGGGCAGCGCATGCGCGGCGACGGTCCGCAGCCCGATCGCGGTCGACACCGCCTCGTGGTCGTCGAGCAGCAGCGGCGGCATCGCCGTCCCCGCGGCCAGCCGATATCCGCCGTATACCCCCATCGTCGCCTGAACCGGATAGTCGAGTTCGCGCAGCCGATCGATATCGCGGCGCACGGTCCGGGGACTGACACCCAGCCGCTGCGCCAGCTCGCTGCCCGACCACTCGCGCGGTGTCTGCAGTAGCGACAGCAGGGTGAGCAGGCGCTGCGTCGTATCGGTCACCACGTCATTCTGACCCGGAACTAGGACAGTTTCCGACCGTTATGCGCGACGCTCGCCGAGCGCGTGATCCGCCACGTCGCCGGTTCAGCGCTGGGGACAGCGACCGGTCTGCGGCAGAATGCCTGTGCCGCAACCTGATCGGCAGGTCGTGACACAGTGGAGGCGGGAATGACCGAGGAACTCGTGGGCCGGCATGCCGAGGTCGAGGTGGACGGTTCACCGATGACGGTATATCTGGCGCGGCCGGTGCGCGGCGGCCGGTTACCCGTGGTGCTGGTCGGCGCCGAATTGTGGGGTCTGACAGCCGAAGTGCGGGCGGTGGCCGACCGGGTGGCCGCGCTGGGATATGTGGCGGTGGTCGCGAATCTGTATCACCGATGCGGACCCGAGACCGCCACCGGCCTCACCGAATCCGACGAGAACCGGGCGCGGGCCTTCGAGCTGCTCGGCACGCTCACCCGCGACGGCGTGGAGGCCGATCTGCGTGCGGCCGTGGACTTCGCCCGCGAGCAGGGCGACGGCAGCGACACCACCGGCGCTCTCGGATTCAGCCTCGGCGGTCACATCACCTACTTCGCCGCGACCCGGCTGGATCTGGCCGCCGCGGCGATCTTCTACCCCGGCTGGCTGCCGGTGGCCGGTACCGCGCTGAGCATCCCGGATCCGCTGCTGTCCTACACATCGTCGATCCCCGAACGCGGCACCCGCCTGCTGATCCTGCTGGCCGAACGTGACCACGTGATCGACGCCGAGCAACGCACGGCAATCGACGCCGCGCTCTCGCAGGCGGGTGCGGAGTACGAACTGGTCGTCTACCCCGGTGCACAGCACGCCTACTTCTTCCCGGGGCGGCCGGTGCACGACGCGGCGGCCGCGGCCGATTCCTGGCAGCGCGTGACCGAGCTGTTCGCCGCGAAATTGGGTTCGGTGACCGATGAATTTCCGGCGCGCGCCTCGTCCTAGGAGCATGCAGACACAGATCCTCAGTACCCCCGAGGCCGATCTCACCTACGACGTCCGCGGTCCGCTGCCCACCGCCGACGGGCGCGCGCCGCTGCTCATGGTCGGCCAGCCGATGACGGCCGACGGTTTCGCGACCCTGGCCACCTACTTCCCCGACCGCACCGTGATCACCTACGACCCGCGCGGACTGGGGCGCAGCGTGCGCAAGGACGGGCGGGTCGACCATTCGCCCGTCGTGCAGGCCGAGGATCTGCACGCCCTCATCGAGCAGGTCGGCGGTCCGGTGGAGATCTTCGCCAGCAGCGGCGGGGCCGTGACCGCACTGGCCCTGGTGGCCGCGCACCCCGGCGACGTGACCACACTCGTCGCGCACGAACCGCCGATCCTGCCGGTGCTGCCCGATGCGGAAGCGGCCCGCCGGGCACAGATCGCCGTACGAGATGTGTACGAGGCCAAGGGATTCGGCGCGGCGATGGCCGCCTTCATCGCGATGGCATCGTGGCAGGGCGAATTCACCGACGAATTCTTCGCCCTGCCCACCCCCGACCCGGCGCAGTTCGGCATGCCCACCGAAGACGACGGTTCCCGCGACGATCCCCTGGTCTCGGACCGCTCCTGGGCGGTCAGCGGCTACGTACCCGACGCCGCCGCCCTGACGGCGGCCCCCACCCACATCCTCATCGCGGTCGGCGAGGAGTCGGCAGGCGGACTGACCGCCCGCACCGCAGCGGCAACAGCCGCCCTCCTCGGACAAGAGCCGACCGTTTTCCCCAGCCACCACAGCGGTTTCGTCGGCGGCGATGCCAGCTATGCGGGTCAGCCCGAGGCTTTCGCGAAGCGGTTGCGAGAGGTACTCGACGCCCACCGCTGATCCGGAAACCGTTCACGGCGAGCGCTTTACGACGGCCTGTTGCGGCTCCCCATCTGCGGCCGGTTACTGCGCTCTAGCACCCGGTCGGCGATCGAGCTGAATGACCGCTCCTGCCGATGAGCGCGAACCCTCGGCGGTGCTCGATCGGCGGCGTGCGACGTGTGGTCGGTCCTATCTTCGGCAGCCGTCGAGTAGCAAGCGGAGGGTGAGGCGGGGGTCGTAGTTCGGGTCGGTCATCTCGGCGCCCGCGCAGATGTCGCCAATGGCGCGCATCAGTTGGTAGGCGGTGAAATCTGTGGTGACCTCGCCCGCGCCGCGGGCGGCGGTGAGGAGGTTCTCGAAGACGGGCACCAGACGGTCCAGGAACAGCGCGTGCAGGGCGGTGATGCCGTCGGGGTCGCTGCGCATCGCGGCGGCGAGTCCGTGTTTGGTCGCCAGGAAGTCTGCGAAGAGGTCCACCCATCGGCGCAAGGCTGCGAAGGGTGAGGAAGCTGTCGCGAGGAGAGCGGGGCCGGCCTCGGCGCAGGCGTCGATCTGATGACGGTAGACGGCCGCGACAAGGTCTGCGCGCGTGGGGAAGTGCCGGTAGATCGTGCCCATGCCGACCCCGGCCTCGGCGGCGATGCGGCGCACCGGAGCGTCTACTCCGTCGGTGCGGAAGACCGCGGCTGCGGCGTCGAGCAGCGCTTTCGCATTGCGTTGGGCATCGGCACGTTTCGCGGTCGTCGGTGACGGCTCACTCACCCGTTGCTCCTTCCTCCGGCAGTACTTGCTAATCGGAACATCGCTCCGTATATTCGGAACAACGCTCCGATTACGAGTTTATCGTCCCCGAAGGGAATTTCCCATGTCCGCACCAACCACCCCGATCGTCAGCATCAAGCCCGTCACGCTGTCCGCGCCCGAGCGCGGCGTCGACCTGCAGGTCCGCGTGTCCGCGCCTGTCTGCGGATCCGGCCTGCCGATCGTCGTCCTCGCCCACGGCTTCGGCCAGTCCATGTCCTCCTACGACCCGCTCGTCGACCACTGGGCCGCCAATGGATTCGTCGTTGTGCAGCCGACGTTCCTGGATGCGCGGACGCTCGGCGTTACTGCCGACGATCCGCGGTACCCGGATATCTGGCGCATCCGCGTCACCGACGTCGTACGGGTACTCGACGACCTCGATCAGGTCTGCGCCGCGGTTCCGGGGCTCGGTGAGCGCATCGATCGTGAGCGGATCGCCGTCGCGGGGCACTCCTGGGGCGGGCAGACCGTGAGTATGTTGCTCGGTGCTCGCGTCCTCGGCGCGGACGGTCAGCCCGGTCCCGATATGACCGACCCCCGCGTGAAAGCCGGTGTGTTGCTTGCGACTGCCGGCCTGGGCGGGGACGATCTGACCCCGTTCGCCGTGGCGAACTTTTCCTTCATGAACCCGGACTTCGACGGTCTGGCCACACCGGTGCTGGTGGTCGCGGGTGATCACGATCAATCCCAGCTCTCGACCCGCGGACCCGACTGGTTCACCGATGTGTACACCCACAGCCCCGGCGCACAGAGCCTGCTCACCGTGTTCGGGGGCGAACACGCGCTCGGCGGAATTCACGCCTACAACGCCGCGGACACCACCGACGAAAGCTCCGAACGCGTCGCCCTGATCCGCGAGGCCGCCTGGGCCTATCTGCGCAGCGCCCTCGGAATTGACACTGCCGCATGGGAAAAGGTGCAGGTCGAGCTGGCTGGAACCGCCGACCCGATCGGACGGATCGACCACAAGTGACGCCTGTCGCGCTGATCCCACCCGCCGTCGCTGGCGCCGAGGTGGGCAACCGCGTCGGCAGCGAGACGTCCGGCCGCGAGCAGGGACACGTCGAGCAGATCCAGCAGGCGCGGACAATCTGAGTCATCTTCTCGTCGAACTGCTGGCCGAGCGACCTCGCTCGGTCGGGGAGTTGGCGGAGGCGACCGGGTTGCGGCAGCCGCAGACGACCAAACATCTGCAGACGCTGGCTCGGGCGGGGGTGGTCACCGTCTTTCCGTTGGGGCAACGACGGGTGTACGCCCTCGAGGCGGGGCCGCTGCACGAGCTGACTCGGCGGCTGCGCGAGGTTGTGGAGACGGCCGAGGCGCATGCCGGCGAGCGGGACGTGGTTGCCCGCTACCGCGCGGCGATCGACGCGGAAACCGCTGCGGCGCACCATGATCGGTGGGCGGACGGGCGGACGTTCAGCTTCGAGCGCACGGTGGCCGCGCCGCCTAGCGCCGTGTGGCGGCACTGGGTCGATCCGGACCTGCTGGCGGCCTGGTGGGCGCCCGCGCCGATGCGCATCACCGAATGCGTGCTCGAACCCGCAGCCGGCGGCCGGGCCGTCCTGGACTATCGAGACCCCGAGGGGCAGCGGTATCGCTCACAGGGGCACGTGCTGGCGGCGGAGAAGAACGAACGCCTCGTCTTCGAACTGTCCGTCCTGGACGACGCGGGCGCGGTGGCTTTCACCGGCCGCTACACCCTCACCCTCACCGAGACGGCCGAAGGCACCCGGCTGCACCTGGCATCGACCATCACCGACACGACCGTCGACGCGGCCGCCTTCATCGCCGGAATCGAAACCGGTTGGGCCGCAGTCCTCGACAACCTCGCCGACGCCGTCGGCGCATCCACGTCCACCGAATAACCAGACGAAACAAAGGAGCCCACCATGAGCGACACGCATGCCCGCAGAGTGACCGCCAACCTCAGCATCACCCTCGACGGCCGGTACCGCGGACCCGGCGGCCCGGCCGATATGGGCCCCATCGTTCGCTATGCGACCACCGAGGTCGCGCGCGACCACCTCACCCGGATGCGGGAGAACGCCACAACGGCGGTGCTCGGCCGGCTCAACGCGGAGGGTTTCCTCGGCTTCTGGCCCTCGGTCGCCGCCGACGACACCGCCGACCCGCGCGACCGCGGATATGCGAAGTGGCTGGTCGATACGGAGAAGGTGGTGCTGTCCCGGACGCTGACCGACGCACCCTGGGACCGCACCCGCATCGTGAACGCCCCGGCCGCCGACGTGATCGCCGACCTGCGCGGCACCGGCACCGGCGACATCCTGGTCAACAGCAGCGCGAGCATCATCAAGGACCTGCTCGCCGCCGATCTGCTCGACCGCCTCTACCTCATCGTCTGCCCCGAGATCGCCGGTGGCGGACCGCGCCTGTTCGACGACGGCCTGCCGGCGACGACATGGTCACTCTCCCACCAGGAAACGGGCGAGCTGGGCGAGATGGCCGTCGTCTACGATCGCGTGCGCTGACTCGGGCAGCTCTCACGCACCGAGGGCGTCGGCGAACAGTGGCCACGAGGTGTGCAGGTCCTCCTGCCAGTAGCCCCAGGAGTGGGTGCCGGTCGGCCGGAAATCGAAGGTCGCGGGCACGCCGAGTTGCTGCAGGCGGTCGTGCAACTGGTGGGTGCAGAGATTCGTGACGCCTTCGAGTGCCGCACCGAAAACGAGTTGATAGGCGAGCTGCGTCGCGTCACCGTGTGCGCCCTGGAAAGTGTCGAGCGGTCCCGGCATTCCGGTGCCGGTGGAGACGTAGATCGCGGTGCCGCGCAAGCGATCCGCGTGCAGGTAGGGGTCGTTGGCCGCCCACGCCGGGTCCGTCGGCGGCCCCCACATGTTCACGGTGTTCCCCATCCGATTTCCGACCACGGCGTCGACGATCAACTGCCCCTGCGGGTCGCTGGTGCGCACACATCCGGAGTACGAGCCCACCGCCTTGTACAAACCCGGCGCGGCCAGTGCCAGCTGGAAGACCGAGGTCCCCGCCATCGATATTCCGGCGATCGCGTTCACCCCGGTACCGCCGAAACCGGAATCGATGATCGGCGGCAATTCCTTGGTCAGGAAGGTGCGCCACCGCTGCCGGCCCAGCACCGGATCGTCGGCGCGCCAATCGGTGAAATAGCTGCTGGCACCGCCGAACGGCACCACCACGTTGACCTGCTTGTCGGCGAAGAACGCGGCGATATCGGTGCGATCGGCCCAGCTGCCGTCGCTGATCCCGCCGTTGGCACCGTTGAGCAGATACAGCGTCGGCGCCGGCCGGTCCGGGTCGGCGGCGCGAATCAGTTGCACGCGAGTCACATTGCGCATGGCCGCCGAGTACACGCCGATATCGAGGATCCGGTCGTCGCGCCGGTGGATATCGCTGATGTGCGAACCGTCGGGTGCGCCGGCCTCGGCGGGATCGGCGGTCGCGCGCTCGTTCGAGGCGGTGATCGCCGCCGCCACGGTGATCACGGCCGACAGCACGGCGACGGCACGGGCGATGTGCATTCTCGGCGGACGGCTGACCATCCTCGCACTCCGATCTCGACATGTGTTCGCGGCACGACTCCCCGACGGCCGACCACAGTCAACGACGCCGGCCCCTGCCCCGGCACCCGATAGCGCGGAATTTGTGGCCATTACCAGACCGGGCGCGTCCGCGCTGGCATACGGGCCAAAGCCGGCACGCGGCGATTGCCGGGTTGCACCGCGGCGGCCTATCGTCGGCGCCGGCGGTTCCACGGTTTCGGACCCAGGAAAGGCGGCGCGTGAATTCTGCTGTGTTGCATGGGAATTCTGGTGTGTTGCAGGGCATCGGCCGCATTTCGCTGCGGCTCGCCGCAGCGCTGTCGATGACGGCCGGACTCGCCTGCGGTTCAGCCACCGCCCAACCGCCTGCCACCGCACCCGATTCGCCTGTGCCCGCCTCGGTTTCGGCCACCCAGGCCCTGACGGATGCCCGTCCCTCCGCCGACGGGTCCGTCCTGACGACGGCCACGCCCGGTTCATCACGCGCTCTCACGGTGACCGTCCACTCCGCGGCGATGAACATTCCGATCCGGCTGGAAGTACTTCCGGCGCCGGACCGCTCGCGGCCGGCACCCACGGTATACCTGTTGAACGGCATCGACGGCGGCGCCGACGGAAACTGGATCAACCGGACCGATATCGCGCAGTTCTTCGCCGACAAACAGGTCACCGTGGTGGTGCCGTTCGGCGGTGCCAGCAGTTACTTCACCGATTGGCGCGCCGACGATCCGGTGCTGGGCAGGCAGCGGTGGACGACGTTTCTGACCGAGGAACTACCACCGATCATCGATTCCGGCTTCGGCGGAAACGGCAGGAACGCGATCATCGGAATATCGATGGCGGGGACCTCGGTCTTTCAGCTGGCACTGGCCGCACCGGGCTTGTACAAGGCGATCGGGTCGTACTCGGGCTGCGCGCGCACCAGCGATCCGCCCGGTCAGCTCATCGTCGACGCGGTCGTGGGCGGCGGGAGGGGCAACACCGTGAACATGTGGGGCCCGCCGACGGACCCGGCCTGGGCGGCCAACGACCCCTACCTGCACGCGGACCGCTTGCGCGGCACCGCGGTCTACGTCTCCACCGGCACCGGGCTGCCCGGACCGCTCGACACCCTCGATGGTCCCGGAATCCGTTCCAGCCCAGCGAAATTGGCCGATCAGATCCTCGTCGGCGGCGCCCTGGAAACCGGCGCGGTCCGCTGCACCCGCGAACTCCGCACCAGGCTCACCGAGCTCGCCATTCCCGCCACCTTCGACATGCGCCCCACCGGCACGCATTCCTGGGGCTACTGGCAGGAGGACCTGCACCGGAGCTGGCCGGTGTTCGCTCGGGCACTGGGACAGTGAGCCCACCCGAGTTCGGCGCGGACCCGCCGCCCTGGTCCGGCCCGAGCACGGCGCGCGGGCGCTACGCTGCCAAGAATGGGTAGTTCCGCCGATTCGGACGCCGAACGCGGCCCGCAGGGCGAGCCGTCGGTCCCGGAGCCGATCGCGGCAGCCGAACGCGCGGCCTCCGAGTCGGCCGGCGCGCAGCACCCGCACGGGCGGCCGGGCCCGCGGTTCGACCGCAATTCCCCGTTCGTGATCGGCGTGACCGGCGGCCTCGGCGTCCTCCTCGCAATCGGCATCGTGGACATGCTGGCGACCGCACGACAGGCCCTCGTGCTGGTGGGCGTCGCGCTGTTCCTGGCGATCGGGATCGAGCCGCTGGTTGCCTGGCTGAATCGGCGCCGGCTGCCGCGCTGGGCCGCCGTCGCCGTCGTATTCGGCTGTACCACACTGCTCGTCGCCGGATTCCTGGCCGCGGCGATCACACCGCTCGTCACCCAGGGCGGCGATCTGGTCGACCACGCCTCCGACCGGCTGCACGACCTGGAGAACCAGTACCCGCTGATCCGATCGTGGTCGCAGCGTCTGCACCTGGATCAGGAACTCGAACACGGCCTCACCGACAACCCCGAGCTGCGCCACGGTCTGCTCGGCGCCGGTGAGCGCGTCTTCGGCGTCTTGGCCAGCGCGTTGATCGTGGCGGTGCTGACCATTTACTTCTCGGCGAATTTCCCGCGTATCCGGCACAGCCTGTACCGGTTCTTCCCGCAGTCGCGCCGCCCCCGCGCGATCCTGCTCGGCGACGCCATCTTCGCCAAGGTCGGCGGATACGTCCTGGGCAATCTGCTGATCTCGCTGATCACCGCGATTGCCACGTTCGTCTGGCTGACCGTGTTCTCGGTGCCGTACCCGCTGATCCTCTCGGTGCTGGTGGCTTTGCTGGACCTGGTGCCGCTGATCGGCTCGACGGTGGCCGGGTTGATCATCACCGCCGTCGCGCTGACCGTCTCGCTGCCGGTCAGCATCGCCACGGCCGGATTCTTCCTCGCGATGCGGCTGCTGGAGGACTACCTGCTTGTCCCGCGCATCATGGACCGCACCGTCCGGGTGCCGGCGGTGGTCACGGTGGTGGCGATCATTCTGGGCGGCGCGCTGCTCGGCATCCTCGGCGCGCTGCTGGCGATTCCGTGTGCTGCCGCGGTGCTGCTCATCGTGCAGGAGGTGGTCTACCCGCACCTGGACGGCACCACCGAGCTGCCACCGGCCGGTTCCGGCGCGTAAGGCCCGGATCAGGCGGGCCGGCGCACCGGCGTGGACGCATCGTGGTCGCCGATGCTGAGCCGGGCGATCAATGCCGAACGCAAATACCACAATCCGGTGGTGCGGGACGGATCGAAGCCGGTCAACTGGCCGATGCGGCGCAGCCGGTAATCGATGGTGTTCGGGTGGATGCACAATTGCCGCGCGGCGCGCTGCCGGTTGAGGTCGGTGTTGAAGAAGACGTGCAGCGTTTCCAGCAGCTCGGGGTGGTCGTCCAGGGGTGCCAGGCGGGCGTCGAGGATGTCGCGGCCGATGCCGGGCCGGGTGAGCTGATACTGCAGCGCGAGTTCGGCGAAGCGATGTACTCCGGGACCGCGTCCGAGCCGGCGCACCGTGTCGAGCAGGTCGTGCGCCTGCTGCGCCGCGGCCGGGACGTCGGCCGCGGCGGCGCCCACCACCGCGGCGGTCAGCGGCACGCCGGCCAGCTCGGACAGCCTGGTGAGCAGATCGTCCAATTCCGTGTCCATGCAGGCGGTTTCGGGGATGAGCACTGTGCCGCCGTCGACCGAGAGCATCGCCAGCGGCTGATCGCGCAGCAGTTTCGCCAGCGCGGCCTGCACCCGCCGCAGTTTTCGGCGCGCGACCACGTTCCGGTCCAGCCGCGGATGCGTTTCGTCGGGATGCGGCGGAATCCACAGGGCGAGAACGTGATACCGCTCGGCGATCCGGATCCCGCATTCGCGCGCCAGCTTCGTGGTGGCGTGCCCGCCGAGCAACGCCGAGGTGAGGGTGTGCACGGCGGTGTGGTGTTCGACGGCGTCGGCGCGGCGCTCCTGGACGTAGGCCTTGCTGACGGTCGCTGTGATCAGGTCCAGCAGTTCCAGCGCGGTGGCGGTGCCCCGGACAACGAGTTCGGCATCGCTGGCCTTGGCCCGGGCGAACAGCAGGTCCAGTCCGGCCTTGAATCCCTCGTGGACCGCGTGCACGACCACCTCGATCGGGATGCCGGCGCGGCACCAGCGCGCGGCCGCGGCCCGCAGCCGATCGGTGCGTTCGGGAAGATCCCCGCCGTTGACCCGGCGGATCGACCATTCCACGCAGATCCGCGCGACGGCCGACACCTCACCGGACATCACATCGGCGGGCAGGGTAGTGAAGGGCGCCACGGATCCGCCGAGGTGCAGGACCAGTTCACGGGACATGGCCTGCGCGTCCCGCATGGACAGCGAGGTGGCGCGGCCGGACATCGCGCGCTCAGCACCGACTGTGCTTGCTGTAGTCACTCTGACCTCCTTGTCACGGATCGGTGACCAGGCGATATCGACACCGCCCGATCACCGGCCGTAGGTGTTACCTGATGGAACGGTAATGCGAGCCCCCGCTCACCTTCTACTCCGTTTTGGACATTTTCGACACCCCTCCACATAGCCTCTGACCTGCTCGAATCGGTGACTGCGCGAGCGGATCTGCACATTTGGCGACAAAATATGGGGAACCGCTCACTTTTTGCTCCACTCCCGTCGCCACACTCGCGCCGCCGGAGATCGTCGCCGGCACCGATGACTTCCGCGCGCTCGCGTCGTCGGATCGTGCAACAGGACTTATCGGATCCAGGAGACATCATGCGCACGATCACGGCCGGCTTGTTCATCGCTCTCGACGGTGTCGTCGAGAATCCGCAGGACTGGCACTTCCCCTATTACAACGAGGAGATGGGCGCGGCGGTCGATGCCCAGCTCGGCAGTGCCGACACGCTGCTGCTGGGGCGCAAGACCTACGACAGCTTCGCCGGCGCCTGGCCCGAACGCGAAGCCGCGGGTGGACCCGACGCGGAGTTCGGCCGCAAGCTGGGCGACGCCCGCAAGATCGTGGTGTCACACAGCGAGCACAACTTCACCTGGCGCAATTCCGAAGTGCTGCAGGGTGATCTGATCGCCGGGGTGACGGCACTGAAGCGGGAATCCGGCGGTGATATCGCCATCTCCGGCTCGGTCTCGGTGGTGCGGGCACTGCTCGGCGCGGGACTGCTCGACGAACTGCATCTGCTGGTGCACCCGATCGCGGTGCGGTCCGGCATGCGCCTGTTCGACGACGCCGAGGCCACTCTCCCGCTGACCCTGCTTCGCTCGACCGCCTTCCGCACCGGCGTCGTCCATCTCGTCTACGGACCCGGACACCACCTCGAGGGCGACTACGACCAGGCCAAACAACATCTGGCCCACGACGAGGACTGAGCAGGCGACCGGGTGACGTACACCGATTGCGTCACCCGACGGGCGCGACGGCGCGACCCGGCGACCTACCGTTTCGGTACGGCGTTCGACATCCTGCGAAACCGGCAGCAGCACAGCGCTTTCCGCTGCCGATGAGTGGTCGTGACCCGCTACCGAAAGGATCTTCGAGGTCGAACTCGACGCCACCGTGGCCTGACCGGAAGACCGCCCGGCGCAATGGCTTTCGCGCCGGGCGGTCCTCTCGGACGAGCAGGGTCAGGCTCCGACCGTTTCGGCGGCGGCCGTGTGGTGCACCGGTGCGAAGCTCGACGCCGGCGGGCGACGCAGCATCCGGGCGTAGGTGCGCACGGAG
This sequence comes from Nocardia sp. NRRL WC-3656, assembly GCF_000720265.1. Lineage (NCBI taxonomy): Bacteria > Bacillati > Actinomycetota > Actinomycetes > Mycobacteriales > Nocardiaceae > Nocardia > Nocardia sp. NRRL WC-3656. Next base: position 45,091 of record NZ_JOJF01000011.1, read on the forward strand.
GCGGGCCAGGGGTTGGTGATCGCGCCGCTGTCGTGGGTGTACCAACTGGGCACATCCGCCGACCACACCGTGGTCGCGAGCGCGTCCGCCAGCCATGCTCGATACGCCGCCATCGCGTCGGCCCGCACCTCGATCGCCGCCGCACCGATCTCGTCGCGCCAGCGCAGGCAGCGCATGATGTAGGCGATCTGATGCTCCTTCATCGCCGGATTGCTGCCCGCCGGAGTGAACGAGTTGGGTCCGGCGATGAGGAACGCATTGGGAAATCCCGGCACCGCCAGGCCCATGAAAGCGTCAGCGCCCGAACGCCATCGGTCCTGCAGAGACTGTCCACCACGGCCGCGCACGGTGATCGGGGCCAGGAATTCGGCGGCACGGAATCCTGTCGCGTAGACGATGACATCGGCGTCGTAGCGCCCGCCGTCGGCGGTCACGACGCCGTCGCGGGTGATGCGGGCGATCGCCGAGGTGGTCAGTTCCACGTTGTCGCGACCCAGCGTGCGATAGAAGTGGCTGTCGAAGACAATGCGTTTGGCGCCGATCGGATAGTCCGGGGTGAGTCGGCCCCGCAGCACCGGATCGGCAACAGTGCGCCGAAGGTACTGCCGCGCAATCCATTCCGCGGGCCGGGCGGGCCAGCGTCGGTGCATGATCGGCGCCAGCAGCGAGTCGGCGGCCTGGTGCAGACCCCAGCGGTAGGCGCGCTGCGCCCCGGGCAGCCGTAGCGCCGCTCGCTTCACCGGGCCGAATTCGGCGGCCGGTTTGGGAAGGATCCACTGCGGAGTGCGCTGGAATATCCGCACGGACGCGGCCGTGTCGGCCAACGTCGGCAGGCATTGTGCCGCACTGGATCCGGTGCCGATGAGGGCGATCCGCCGCCCGCGCAGCTCGGCCGCATGATCCCAGTCGGCGGTGTGGAACGACGCGCCGCCGAATTCGTCGCGGCCCGGGATCTCCGGAATGTTCGGCCGATGCAGTTGACCGACGGCGAAGACCACGACATCGGCAGTGAACCGAAGCCCGTTCGCGGCCCGCAGTTCCCAGCACGAACCCGATTCCGAGTAGGTCGCCTCGGTGACGGCGGTGTCGGTGTACAGATGGCCGGGTAGCCCTTCCGCGCCGGCGACGGCCCGCAGATATTCCAAGGTCCGGCGGCGCCCCGGGAATCGGATGCCGGTACTGCGGTACGGCGCGAACGAGAACGAATACAGGTGCGCCGGTACATCACAGCTACATCCCGGATAGGTGTTGTCTCGCCACACGCCCCCCAATTCGGGCGATTCCTCCAGGATGACGAAATCGTCCATCCCCGCGCGCCGTAGCGCCGTTCCCATGCCGATCCCCCCGAATCCGGACCCGACGACGACCACTGTGCTGTGCAAGCCCTCTACCACCTCCATGTGAGACGAGATACTCAGTAACCGATCGGCAACCTTACGTGCCGAGGGGCTGAATACCTAAATGCCCGATCGCGCCGATGGAATGGCAGCCGCCGAACTCGAGTGTCGATATGGACAACGTTCCAGATTGGACGCTTGATTAGTGTTGCGGCGCGCCAGACTTCCACCTACCCAAAGGCGGGTGTCAGACATACCCCTCGACAGTCGCCACCGATAAACCGAGCCGACTAGCACATTCTCAGCTAACCAACTGTGGCTGTCGAGTTCTCCGCGAACGACGTTGCCGCACACGAGCCGTCGCACATGGTCGCCCGCGCCGCACACGCGCCGCCCCACTGCCGGTACGAATATCTCGGCCCTGCAACATATTCCGGCACAACCGCATCACGGAGGTTTATAATCGCGTAGTTCGCACCGACGAGATGCCGCGCGGTTCGGCGGCGCCCACACCTACGGGGAGCTCAGCACATATGGCCATCGACGATCCGGCGCAGATCCGCACCGATATTCCGCACTCGGCGCGCATCTGGAATTTCTGGATGGGCGGCAAGGACAATTACGAGGTCGATCGCGCCGTCGGTGAGGCGAGTCTGCAGATCGATCCGGATATCGCGACCATGGCGGTGCAGTCGCGGCAATTCCTGATCCGGGCGGTGCGCCATCTGGCCGGCGAGGCCGGAATCCGGCAATTCCTCGATATCGGTACCGGTTTGCCGACGATGCAGAACACCCACGAGGTGGCCCAGAGCGTCGCTCCCGATGCCAAGGTGGTCTACGTCGACCACGATCCACTGGTCCTCGCCCACGCTCGCGCGCTGCTGACCAGCACCACTCCGGAGGGTGTGACGACCTACGTCAACGCCGATTTCCACGAGCCGGAGAAGATCATCGCCGAGGCGCACGCCATCCTGAATCTGCAGGAGCCGGTGGCCGTCATGTTCATGGGCGTGCTCGGTCACGCCCGCAGCTACGACGACATGCTGCGCATCGTTCGCACGGTGCTGGCGGCGGTGCCGTCCGGTAGTTATCTGGTGCTCTGGGACGGCACCGACGACAGCCAACCGTATGTCGACCTGTGCGCCGAATACGCGAAAACCGGTGGTACGCCGTATTATCCGCGCACGCGCGCCGAAATCGCCGCGGCCTTCGACGGACTCGAGCTCGTCGATCCCGGCTTCACCTGCATCACACAGTGGCAGCCCGATTCCCGTGAGGTCGGCCGCACCGCCGACATCGCCGCCTACGGCGGCGTCGCCCGCAAACCCTGACGGGCGTTCATCGAGCCGCCACCGTGCGCGCCCGCTCGATGACGCGCAGGGCCGCCACGGCATCGGCGGGGTCCACCGGCGGTTCGCCGCCGTCCAGCAGGGCGGCGGCGATCCCGGCGTAGAAATCCGGATAGGCGCCGGGTTCGCTGGGGGTCAGGCGCAGATCGCCTTCGGCGCCGAGCTGGCCCCAGTCGACGGGATCGACACTCCCCCACGGCTGTCCGTCGCCGGGACGACGACCGGCTCGCAGTGCCGCCTCCTGCGGATCCAGTCCGTAACACACATACGCGGCCTCGGAGCCGAGCACCCGCAAGCGCGGGCCCAGCTGTGGCGCAACGGCACTCATCCATAGATGCGACCGCACACCCGAGGCATGGGTGAGCGCCACGAAGGCATCGTCGTCGGCCAGCACACCGGGACGGCGGGCGTCGAGCTCACAGTAGACGTCCTCGACCGGGCCGAACAGGTCGAGCGCCTGGTCGATCAGGTGACTGCCGAGGTCGTAGAGGATGCCGGCGCCTTCGTCGGCGCCACCGACCTCTCGCCACCCGCCCTTGATGTGCGGGCGCCAGCGTTCGAAGCGGGATTCGAAGCGGCGCACCTCGCCCAGCGCACCGTCGGCCATCAGCCGGCGCACCGTGCGAAAGTCGCTGTCCCAGCGCCGATTCTGAAAGACCGTCAGCATGACGCCGGCCCGCCGAGCGGCCTCGATCATCGCCTCGCCCTCGACGGCGGTCAGGGCGAAGGGTTTGTCGACCACTACCGGCAGCCCGGCCGCCACGGCCCGCAGCGTCAGTGGTCCGTGGGTGCGGTTGGGGCTCGCGATCACAACGAGATCGATTTCCGTTGCGGCGCCGAACAATTCGTCGGCCGTTGCGAATACCCGCACGCCGGGGTGGTCGGTGCGCGCCTGGTCGGCTCGTTCCGGCGAGGAGGTCACCACCGCGGCCATCCGGAGCCGAGGGTCGGCGGCGATCAGGGGAGCGTGAAAGACCGCTCCGGACAATCCGTATCCGATCACCGCCACATTCACCTGCGCCATCGCCGCTCCTCGATTCGACTTCCGCCGCGCGGACCGACGCTCACGCCCGCGCGTGGCCGACGCCGGGCCGGCCCGCGTCCATCACAACACGCCCGCCTACTCCGGCGCGGTGACGCCGGCCCCGACACACCGGATCACCGCCGCCCTGCTCCGGCAGCCGATTCGGCGCCGGCGGATTCGGACCCGGCCGTTTCGGCTCCCTCCGATTCGGCACCGGATCGCACGCGAGAGGGCGCCCACACTCCGAGGATCACCGCGATCACCAGTGTCACCACTCCGAGCACGAGGGTGGCCTGGTGCAAACCGTGCGCGAAGGCGGATTTCGCTTGGTCCGCAAGCGGTTTCGCCTGCGGGCCGATGCGTTCGGTCACCGCCAGCGCGCCCGCGAGCGAGCCGGTGACGGGCCCGCGGATCGGTTCGGGAATCCGGTCGGCGATCTCGGCGATGCGGTGGCTGTAACCGGCCGCCAGCACGCTGCCGGCCAGGGCGATCCCCAGCGCGGCGCCCATCTCGCGAGCGGCGTCGTTCACCGCGGCCGCCACCCCCTGTTTGTCCGCCGGCGCCCCGTCCACGATCGCCGCGGTGGCCGGCGCCGCGGCCAGGCCGAGGCCGGTGCTCATGATCAGCAACGGCCACAGCACATCCACGAACGTGCTCGCGGACGTCAACCGCGACAGGCACAACAGGCCGATCCCGACGACGACCAGACCGACCGTGGTGGGCAGCCGCAGTCCGAATCGCTGCGCCAGCCACGGCGCGATCACCGACAGCGCCACCATCGGCACGATCATCGGCGCCATCGCGACCGCCGACAGCAGCGGCGAATAGCCCAGGATCAATTGGAAGAACTGCACGATCACCATGAACAGCCCGAACGAGACCAGGAACTGCACCGCCACCGACAGCGTCCCGGCGCCGAAACCCCGCCCGGCGAACAGCCGCACATCCAGAAGCGGGTGCTGGGCACGCAATTCGATCACCGCGAAGGCCGCGCCGACCGCCAGCCCGGCGGCCACCGCGCCCAGCACCATCGGATCGGTCCAGCCGCGTTGCGGGGCCTCGAGCGCCGCGATCACGATCAGGCCCACCGCGCCCGCTCCGCTCACCGCTCCCCAGGGATCGAAGCGCGCGCGCTCGCCGTCCTGCGATTCGGGAACGGTGCACGCCGCGATCGCCAGAATCGCACCCGAGATCGCCATCGCGAGCATGATCGACAGCCACGACCAGCGCCACAGCAGCACTCCGGAACCCAGGATGCCGATGACCGCGCCGCCGCCGACCGTTCCCGCCCAGATACCGACCGCGACATTGCGGCGATCCGGTTCCACCCCGGAGGTGAGCAGCGACAGCGTCGACGGCATCACCAGTGCCGCACCCACTCCGGCGATCGCGCGCGAGCCGATCAGCCATTCCGGGCCGTGGACCACCAGCGGGATCGCGGAGGCGATCGCGAACACTGCCAGCCCGATGATCATGACGATGCGGCGGCCGTAGCGGTCGCCCAGAGCGCCGGCCGGCAGTACCAGACATGCCAGCGCCAGGGTGTAACCGTCGATGATCCAGGTCAATTGGGACTGCGTGGCACCGGTCGCCGAGGCGATCTGCGGCAGGGCGGTGTAGAGCGCGGCCATCGACGCGACGACCAGCGCGACGGCCAGGCAGGACACCACGATCACCCATCGGGTGCGCCCGGGAACGAGCTCGGTCTTGGTTGCGTTCATCGCGCCTCCCGAGAAACGATACTTTCAGTTTCGCTATGCTACTCGCAGTATCGTTTCTGGCCCGTGCGGCCGCCGATCTTGCCGAGGAGGAATCCTGAGACCATGACATCGACTGCCGGGATGGGATCCGAGGACGATCCGCGCAAGGCGCGCTCGCGTCGCCGCCTCCTGACGGCCGCGGCCGAGTTGTTGCGCGACGGCGGACTCGACGCGGTCACCATCGATGCGGTGACGCGGCGTTCGGGCGTCGCGCGCACCACGCTGTACCGGCATTTCGACACGGTGGCACAGTTGCGTACCGCGACGTTGGAAGAGCTGATGCCGCCGGTGGTCGAGATCCCGGACGCGGGTCCCCTGCGCGAGCGGCTGATCGAACTGCTCACCCGGCAGGCCGCGGCGATCAACGACGTCCCGCTGCATCTGACCACGCTGGCGTGGCTGGCGACCGGGGACGCGCAGGCGCACGGCGAGGGCGTGCGGGCCGGTTCGCTGCGCACTCATCTGATCGACACCTATCGCCGCCCGTTCGACGAACTGTTCGACGACCCGCAGGCGCGCGCACTGCTCGGCGACCGGGATCTCACGGCGGTGCTGGCGCAGCTCGTCGGGCCGATCGTCTTCGTGCGGCTCACCGGCATCGGCCGCGCCGGGCGCGACGACTGCGCCCGCATCGTCGACGATTTTCTCGCCGCATGCGAGCGCGATCACCGCTGAAAAGATCTGCGTGCGAGGCGGTTTCGCGTCAGTAAAACACGGGTCCCGGCACGCCGCCGCCGGCCGCGACGGTAACAACGCCTGCCGTGCGCGTCGCGGATCCGGATCGGAGTGAATGGAATCCGGCTCGGTCGTCCTCGTTCTCGCCGGTGTCGGTTCCCCGGATCGACGCGCACAGCCTTTGACGGCCGAACGGATCGTGCAAACCTCGCCGGTTTCGGCGGTTTTCGCGCAATTCCGTCGAGGTTTGCACGAAAAATTCGGGGTGTGCGGACTGTCGGCCCCGGCAGTCACCGAAGCGGCCGCCACCGCAAGCACGTCACCGCGACGAGCGTTCCGGACGGCACTACCAGTCCGGCTGGTATCCCCAGGACCACATATCAGCGGGCTCGACCGTGACGAGCGCGGCGAACCCGCACACCGATCTCGGGCTGCCGCCGACATGCCCGACGTCGTGGGTGATGACCGCGATCGCGTCGACCCGGCGCAGCGCGGGAAGCAGATCGCGTACCGGTATGTCGGCGAGGATGCCCATCAGGCGGTAGCCCGCCTCGACCGCGCGCCGGTGAATCGCGGCTTCGATCTCGGTTCGCCGATCGCCCGCCAGATCGGAGCGAACGTATCCGATTACCCTGGGCCACTTCGACTTGTCCGGCTCCGCGCTCATTCGAGCGACCGGGTCGTGGGCGTCGGCTGCGAATTGCGCTGGCCCGGTACCCATTCGGTCCACATCTGGTGGGCGACGCCATCCCAGACGGCAGCCCAGTGGCGCGACGTCTGTTCCCGTGCGGCGGCGAGATCGGTGCCCGGCGCGAACTCGATCACCTCGCCGGTGGTCGTGTCGCGCGCCTGGCTGATCTCGATATGACGGGTCTTCCTCATCGTCCACACCGCTTCCAGGCCGTTCACCTCGGTACGTCTGGTCCTGTGGTTCGGCACCGCCTACCCCTGTTCCCGCATATCGGCGACCAGCCCGTCCAGCACGCTCAGTAGGGTGCCGAGGTCCGCGCCCGTCGCCACCGGCAGCTCGCTGCCGATCGGGTCGAGCCGGATGCCGCGCGCCGCGGCACGCTCGCGCAGCGTGCGAGCCGGAGGAACAACCTTTCCGGCACGCACGAGAAACCCGAAGGCGGCGGCTTTGCGGGGACACCGGTGGGCGCTACACCCTTTGTGCTGCTGCATGATTCGCCATGCGATCGACTCGGTCAGCGGGTGTGGTGGGCCAGCGTGCTCCGGTGCGATCGGGCTGCGCGCCCACGTCTCGGGTGGGCACACCGTTTCGAGGTCGCACCAATCACACACCCGCGCCGGACTGTGATCGACGGTGGTCAAGTCGTAGACCACGACCGCGGCGGCGTCGATACCGAGGGCGATCGCCAGACCGTAACCGACGGGGTCCGGCCGAACCTCCGGTGGCCGCACGGTGTAGACGTAGTCATACCCCAGCCGCTCGGCATGGCGTTCGATCGCGAGCGCATGCCGCGATGTTTCCGCACCGGACAGGCTGGGTCGAAGTATTCCGATAGCTTTGGGGCGCTTACTATTTCGTCGAGCGCCAAGGGTGTCCGGCTGCGTGTCCGGCGGTTCGAGCATGGGAAATTTCGACATGTTCGGCTTCCGAAGACGGGGATGTGGTTGAGGTGCTTACGGATTGCGAGGTCGGCCGCCCTCCCGCTCGGCACACACCGAGTACACCACCGTTCGCCGCGAAAGTGGAGACATAACAGAACAATTGAGGTCAGATAGAATCCTTCCAGATCAACTGGAAGGCTCCGCAGCTTCACTGACGAAAGTGATCGCGATGGCAGAACACACGACCACACTCCCGCGACGGTTGCTGGCCCGGCGACTGACCGAGCTGCGCCAACATGCGAACCTGACCAGAGACAAGGCGGCGAAACTCGCCGAGATGAGCTCACAAACGCTGTGGCGCTTGGAAAATGGCCAAATAGGCCAGGTCAAGAAGATGGTCATCCGGGCGCTGTGCGATACCTATGACGCCAGCGACGAAGATCGGCGCGCGCTGCTGTGGTTGGCAGATGAGGCCCGCAAAACTGGTTGGTGGCAGTCGTACAGCGATGCGATTTTCGCCAATGTGGACCTCTTCATCGGACTCGAACAAGCCGCGCGGCGCATCACATCGTTTCAGCCGACGCTTCTGCCCGGTTTGATGCAGACTGCCGACTACCGACGTGCCGTTTCGCGAGCCTACGTCCCTCGCCTGACCGACCAGGAGATCGAACGCCACGTCGAACTGCTCATTAAACGCCAAGAACGCCTTCAAGAATCGCGTGAGCAGTTCAGCTTCCACGCAGCTCTCAGCGAAGCGGCGCTAAGGCACCACATCGGGGGCGCCGCCGTCATGTCCAACCAGTTGCGGCACATTGCCCACCTCAGCAGACTGCCGAACATCGCGGTCAGGATCGTCCCGCTGACAGTCGGCGCTCACATCGGACTCGACGCGGGGCCATTCGTACTTCTGGAATTCCCCGAACACGTGAACCCCGCCCTCACAGAGCCGCCCGTGATCTATATCGAGGGCTACACTGGGGCGCTGTACCTGGACAAACACGACGAGATCGAGCAGTACCGCACAGCTTTGTCAGCTATCGAACGCACTGCACTCAATCAGTCCGAGTCCAGGGCATTGCTGATTAAGATCGCGGAGGAGTACGAAGAGTGAGTGCCGACCTATCCACTGCCAAGTGGTTCAAGAGCACCCGCAGCGGAGCCGGCAAGGATTGCGTTGAGGTTGCACATCTCACGGAAGGCACAGTCGCCGTACGCGACTCCAAAAACCCCACCGGCCCAGCGCTTCTCTTCACCCCCGGCGAATGGGACGCCTTCACCGCCGGCATTCAGGACGGCAAGTTCCAGCGACCGGCGTAGCAGTACCGAGTTCGAGCAGCCGCGCACCGAGTGCGGCACAGGACAACCAATAACCAACTCCTGGCTCGCGTTCGACCATTGGCGGAGGCTTCGGACTTACTCGTCTAGGACGGTAATGCCCTGTCGATTCCGAGGGTGGCGATCAGATCTTCGTGCAGTTCGAACCACACTCGGTGGGCCGAGTCGTGTTCGGTTCCGGTGACCATCTCGGGATTATCGGCGGCCAGGGAGAGGGCCGCAGCGAAGCGGGTGTCGTAACCGGCGAACCGGGCGAGCCGTTCGGTGAGAGTATTCGTCAGCGGAACCAATTCCTTTGCGAGGCTTTCCAATTCGGCAAGGATCGGCCGGTCCCGCTGTGCGTCCTGGTGGTCGTTGTCCTGCATGCTGCCATCGGGAAGGACGGTCAGTTGCCAGGCGGTGCACGCCTGCACCAACCGTGCGTTGAGCGGGAGAAACATGCGATAGACGTCTTCCACCAACGCTTTCGCCCCACACTCGGAAAGCTCCTCGGCGAGTTGCCGCTCGTTCTGCGCACGTCCACACTCGGTGAGCGACCACCCTGCGTCCGTCCCGAAACGGAAGCGGCTGATCCAACCGCACTCCCGGAAGTCCCGCACGTGCGACTCGGTGAGGTCGACAGGCATTCGGTATCGGCCGGCCGCCGCGTGCGTATCAACGAACCCGCCGAGGCGAATTGCGTGCAACGCGAGCAGCGAACTGCGTGAAACGTGCGTCATCGCGGACTTCCCTTTCGTATCGAGCAGCCATGCCTGGTGAAGCGACGTCAATGCTGGGTCGAGCGAACGGCATGAACGTGTCCCTTGGTTCCATCGACCGAGATGTTCCGATGATTCGCCAGGGTCTCCATCGCTCCCTCGGCCGCCACCACGGCTGGAATGCCGAACTCGCGGGCGACGATTGCCGCATGGGACAGAATTCCCCCGGTTTCGGTCACCACCGCGGCGGCAATACCGAAAAGCGCTGTCCACGACGGATCTGTCACCCGACAGACGATGACATCGCCCGGCTCCACCGCGTCGAAGTCGTCGACACCGCGCACCAGCCGGACCGGGCCGGCGACAACACCACGACTGGCCGCAAGGCCGGTGAGAATGGGCGCTTCCGACATCTGGTTTCTCCTGTCCACCGCGATTCGACTCGTCAAACATAGGTTGACGCTCACGCGTCCGTCAACTATCAGTTGACGGCGGGTCCGCAGGGAAAGTTGGGATCGGTAGGAGGCGCGCGCGGCGTCTACTCACCCCATGACATTTTCTCAACCTCCCGCGAACCAACCGCAGTCCGCCGGCCTGGACAAGAAGACCAGCGCGATCTTGTCGTACGCGCTGGGCTGGCTCACCGGAATCATCTTCCTCCTCGTCGGAAGGCACGATCCCGATGTGAAATTCCATGCCTCGCAATCGATCGTCTTCTTCGGGGCGGTATCGGTGCTGAATATCGTCCTGAGCATCGTCGGCTCGCTCCTCGGAGCCCTGGGCATCCTCTTCAGCCTCGCCGGACTCGTCGTCGCGGTGTTCACGGTCGTCGTCTGGATCATGGCCATGGTCCAGGCGAACAACACCGGCGGCGTCCGCGCAGCGCTCCCCATCGTCGGACGATTCACCGCCCCTTACGCCGACCGGTTGGCCAACTCGATCAAGTAGCGGCGAAGTCGCCCCCGCATGACAGCCACATGCGACAGCCCGAAGACCAACGGCCCGAGACCATCTCGGGCCGTTGGCGTCCGCGCGACACCGGCCCGAGCATCCGGACGGACGCTCACCGATACGCCGGCGGGTGCCGTCCGACATGACATGCCCGCCGATTCTCGAACAAATGTTCGAGCATGCGCTACGCTAGCCGGCGTGAACACACATTCGACTGCATTGGCACCGAATGCTCCGGCACAGAGCTGGTCGGACCTGGCCGATGTCGACCTGCTGCGTACCCTCGTCGAAACCGAACGCCGCCGGCGTCGATTGGGTGCGGCCATGGTCGCGGCCGTCGCCGAGGCCGAGCGCCGCGGCCTTGCCGCCGACACCGGCTACCGGGACACAGCGGAGCTGTTGAGTGATCTCCTGCGAATCAGCGCCTCCGAGGCGCGCCGGCGTATCGAATACGCCGCTCCGCGAGCCCGCTCCCGCGCCAGAAAGGCGTGGAGGGCGGTCGCAGCCGCAGGCTGAGGCTCTCGATCGCCGGGGACGGCTACAGCGCTGGCCCGCTACCGTGGTCCGAGAAGTGTGACTCGCGCACGACCTCGGAGGTGACGAATGACCGGCGGAACAGCAGCCGTCGAACTCGCGACGCTGACCGCGGCCGACGATGTGCGTGCGGCGGGAGAGATCTTCCGTACCGCGATGGTCGGGCTGCCGCCGCTGCCGGACGGCGCCGACGGACTGGTCGAGCCGGGGCGCACGCTCGGGGCGCGCCTGGACGGGCAGCTCGTCGGGGCCGTCGACTCCTACACCAGTTGGCTGGCGGTGCCCGGCGGACAACGCCTTCCGCACGCGGCCGTCACACACGTCGGCGTGCTGCCGACCCACACCCGCCGGGGTGTGGTGAGCGCGCTGCTGCGGCGTCAGCTCGCCGATATCGCCGAGGGCGGTGAAGTGGTCGCGAGTCTGCGCGCCACCCAGGGCGGCATCTACGAGCGGTTCGGCTACGGTGTGGCCGGCTCGTACGCGACGCTCGAGATGAATCGACGACAGGCCCGGTTGCGCGACACCGTCCCCCAGGGCGGGCCGGTGCGCTACCTCGACGCCGAGAACCGCTGGGAGACGCTGGCGAAACTCTATGCGGCCGCTGATATTTCGTGGAACGGCGCGATCGACCGGCCGCCGTATTGGTGGCGTTTCCAGGAGTTGGTCACAGGCAACGCCGGCTGGACGGTGGTGCACGGCGACCCCGGCGCCGAGGACGGATTCCTGCGCTACCGCCCGTCGGACAGCACCGGCTGGCCGCGCAATCCGCAGCGCACCATCGTCGTCGACGACTGGGTGGCCACCACGCCCGCGGCCTATCGCGGACTGCTGCGGCACCTGCTGACCCACGACATCGTGGACCGGATCGTGGTGACCTTCGCGCCGGTGGACAGCCCGCTGCGGCATCTGTTCACCGATGAGCGCGTGGTCACCGTCGCCGGCGTGCACGACGAGACCTGGCTGCGGCTCGTCGATGTCCCCGCGGCGCTGGAACGCCGCAGCTACCGCGAGGCACCGGCAGTGGTCCTCGCGGTGACCGACGACATCCTGCCCGCCAACACCGGCTCCTACCGGATCACCGCCGACGCCGTCACCCGCGTCGATGCCCCCGCCGATCTCACCACCGACGTGGCCGCCCTCGCCGCGGTTTACCTCGGCGGATCCACCTGGCAGCAACTGGCCCTCGCCGGCCGAATCGACGAAAACCGCAGCGGCGCAATCGAAGACGCGGACAACCTGTTCACCACAACCTCCGCCCCGTTCGCCGGCACCTACTTCTGAAACCGGCGAGACGACCACGTCGGCGGCGGGCCGGCGCACCTGCTGGGATGTTTCGGTCGCGACCGTGGCGTAGTCGACTTGCCCGACACACCCACCGGATTGCTCCATGGACTGCGACAGCGCCGATCCCGAGAAACGGCCGGGCGGCTCCAGCTCGTCTGCGACGACGCACTGTCGGGGTCGACATTCGCCCACTCGCTCGCACCGCTGCGGACGGGCCGCTGACTCGCCGCCCGGTTGATCCCGAGTCACTGCCACGATGACCGCGAGCCGAATCCGCCCCTCGGCGCTAATATGACGCTCGTACGGTTTAGCATCTTCGGCGAGGGAGCAGCTCATGTGGGATCCCGAGAAGTACCGCAGTTTCGGCGACCACCGCTCGCGGCCGTTCTTCGAACTGATCGCGCGCATCGACGCCGAGAATCCACGCCGGGTGGTCGACCTGGGGTGCGGGCCCGGGCAGCTGACCGGCGTGCTCGCTCAGCGGTGGCCGAAGGCGCGGATCGACGCGTTCGATTCCTCGCCCGAAATGGTCGCGGCCGCACGGGAATCCGGTATCGACGCCGAAGTGCGCTCCGCCGAGGAGTGGCAGCCCGCACCCGATACCGACGTCGTGGTGACCAACGCGGTGCTGCAGTGGGTGCCGACGCATACCGAGCTGCTGCCGCGATGGGTGGCGGCGCTGCCGGCCGGGGCCTGGCTGGCATTGCAGGTGCCGGGCAACTTCGACGCGCCCTCCCATGTCGCCATCCGCGAACTCGCCGCGCGCGACGAGTGGCGGCCACGCCTGGAATCCAGCGGCATCCTGCAGCCCCGCGACGTCCTCGACCCGAGCGGCTACGCCGCGGTGCTCACCGCGGCAGGATGCACCGTCGACGCCTGGGAGACCACCTATCTGCAGCGGCTGACCGGCGCGGATCCGGTCCTCGAGTGGGTTACCGGGACCGCTTTGCGACCGGTGCGCGGCGCCCTCGACGATGAGGAGTGGGCGCGGTTCACCACCCAGCTCGCCCCACTTCTGCGCGCGGCCTACCCCCAGCGCGCCGACGGGACGACCTGGTTGCCGTTCCGGCGAATCTTCGCCGTGGCGCACAAATCCGGCGATTAGCTGCCGAGCACCTCCCCCGGGCCGAACAGCAGCATGGCGTCAACTCTTGTCGCCGGTCGTCACCGCGTTGTTGACCGGGCAGCTACCTTCGCTTCGGCCGCAGGCGTCGAAGTCACAGAGGCGACACAGCCACGGTTGTGAACGGTCGTTGCCGCGGGCTGCGCGTTGTTCGGCTCTGGCGAGGGTCATCGTGGTCAGCATCGTGTCCAGCGTTGCCGCGAGATTGTCGATCTCGTCCGCGGACAACGCGGACAGCGCACTGGTCAGCGACTTCTCGCGCGTCCGGAGTATCCGTGCGGCCATGTCCCGGCCATGCCGCGTGAGGACCACGGAGACCGCCCGTCCATCCTGTGCGCCGCCACGCTCGACGAGGCCTTCGGCGACGAGGCGGTCGACAAGGCGCACCGTGCCCGAGTGAGACAGGCCGAGAACGGAACTCAGCTGCGTGACCGATCCGCCGTCGAGGAACTGATGCATCGCGGCAAGGGCGGCGGGGGCCGACGGGCCGAGCGCCGCGACCGCTTCGACGGCAGTGTTCATCCCGTCGGCGACGACGAGACTCAAGGCGCCCAGAACGTTGGCTGCATGGTGAAGGCTTGACTGGGTTTGCGTCACGGTCCTAGTTTATATGCATGCGTCACACATATTCCACTGCGAAATCCGAGCACTCGACGGCGACGCTGTCGATGGTCAATATCGACAGCGCCGATCCGGCCGGGCTGGCGCGCTTCTATGCGGCCGCGCTCGGCTGGGAGGTCACCTACAGCGACGACAGTTACGGGATGGTCGAAGGCGACGGCGTCACGATCGGCTTCGGCAAGGTCGAGGGATTCCGGCCCGCGCAGTGGCCGGATGAGGCCGGCGCCAAACGCTTTCACCTCGACCTGCAGGTCGACGACCTCGAGGCGGCAACCGAAAGGTTGTGCGCGCGAGGAGCCAGTCGACCCGACTTCCAACCCGGCGCCGACCGCTGGCAAGTGCTGCTCGATCCCGACGGCCAACCGTTCTGCCTGAGCCCCCGTCCGGCGGCCACACCGTAGCGCCACGCCGTATCCGTCTCGCCCAGCTGCCCGTCCATCAGGCCGAGGCGGGCACGCCGGCGGTAGATGACCGGCCCGGATGGGCGCACACAACCGACGAAGGACACAACCATGGAAGCACGCATGAAGAGCGTGGCGAATCCCGACTTGCTCACCGGAATCCAGCATCTGCACAAGGCAATTCACGCCGGTGGCGTCGATCCACTCGTGCTCGAGCTGGTCCACCTGCGGGCCAGCCAGATCAACGGCTGCAGCCCGTGCGTGTTCGCGGGCGTCGAGTCGGCGAGGAAGCTCGGGGAGACCGAGCAGCGGCTGCACAGCGTAGTCACCTGGCGCGAGACCCCGTTCTTCACCGAGGAGGAACGGGCAGCGCTCGCGCTGACCGAGGCCGCCACCCGGATCCAGGACGGCTCGCCCGGAGTGACCGACGAGATCTGGGACGCGGCCGCCGACCACTTCGACGAGAAGCAGATGTTCGCGATCATCCTGAACATCGCGATCACCAACTTCTTCAACCGGATCAACCACACGATCCGGGAGCAGGCCGGCAAGACCTGGTGAAGGCGGACGGGCATCGTCCGTACGGATCGATCGCCTGCTCGACCACCAGCCGGGCGCAGCCGTCGTGGCGTTCGCCCGAGTACGTGCCGGGTCGCGGCATCAGCGGGTCGTCTGCGCCGAATGACTTCTGCCGCAACGCATGCCACACCGGACATCCAACCTCGGTAGCATGGGGTGAGACGATCCCGGAAGGGGGACATCATGTCGTCGAACAGTCACCAAGAGCAGGTCGATGATCCACGCGCCCGGTGGCGCCGCCTGCCCGCCGAACCCGCCTACTACGTCGAGGAGACCGATGTCGACGGGAGTTCGTCGAGCCACACCGTGCCCGCGGTGGACCCGGCCCAGGATTTCACTCGACTCTACGGCGGCTAGCGCCGCTGCTCGTTTCGCCGAGCGCCACTAAGTCAGGTATCCGCGGACCGCGTCCACAGCACGCCGGGCGCTCTCGGCGGCGGATTCCATGGTGGAGGGCAGTTCGGTGCGGGTCCAGTCACCGGCGAGGAACAGGCCACGCACCGGCGTGGTCTGGTCCAGGCGCAGGGATTCGAAGCCGGGATGCGCGGAGAAGGTCGCCTGCGGTTGGTGAATCACTTTGGTGCGCAGCACCTTCGCGGTCCGCGCCTCCGGATAGTGGGTGCGCAGCGATTCGAGCGCGGCCGCGACGAACGCCTCCCCGGGCAGGTGCACCGCCTCCCAGGACGCGCTGACCGCCAGCGAATAGCAGTAGCCGTCGCGGTGATCGCCGTCGTGCATTCCGCTGGTGTCGAAGACCCACTCGATGGTGGTGTCGCGCAGATTCTCGGCCAGCCGCACCATCCGTAGCGGACTGTCCAACCAGACGTAAACGCTCGAGATCGGCGCGGGCTCGATCTTGCGCGCGGGTGCGAAGAAGTCGATGCTGCCGAGCGCGCTGCGGTCCAGCAGAGTGGTCAGCGACCACGGCGGCAGGGTGAGAACTGCTGCGTCACAGTCTATTCGCTGCCCGTCGGCGAGACGCAGTCCGGTCAGCCGATCCGCATCCGCGCCGGCGTCGAGTTCCACATCCACCAACTGTGCCCTGGTCACGATCCGCGCACCGCGCTCGCGCAGATACCGTTCGGCCGGAGCGACGAACAGTTCGTGCAGGCTCACCCGGGGCCACACCGCGTCGCCCGCGCGGAGATTGCCCGCCAGCGCCCGCCGTCCGATGAAGTGCAGCGCCTGCGCGTAGGTGAAAGCCGACACCCGGTCCGGCTTTTCGTTCAGCAGGCCGATCACCAGCTGGTCCAGGCTCAACCGTCGCAGCGAATGCGGAACGCCGATCTCCCGGAACCATCGGTCTGCGGTCATCCGGTCCAGCTCCGGCGAGGGATCCCACGCCGCGGCGCCGATCCGCAACCAACTGCGCAGCGCCGGAAGTCGGTCGCGCAGCGGAATCGGCGGCCAGACCATCCACGCCAGCCCCGCGGTGTTGCGGATCAGGGCCGGCATCCAGCGCGGTCCTCGTGCGGTGAGCAGCCGGCCCGGGCCGGTGCGAATCGCGAAAGGCGGTGCGTCCCAGCGCAACTTGTCGGCGGTGCCGATGGTGTCGACGTAGCGCAGCAGGGCGTCGTAACAACCGGCGAACAGATGCTGGCCGTTGTCGACCAGCTCGCCGACCTCGGCGGCGTCGAAGGAGAAGGTGCGCCCACCGAGCCGGCCCCGCTTCTCCACGAGGGTGATGTCGAACCCTTGCTCGGCCAGCCACACCGCGACCGACAGCCCCGCCAGCCCCGCGCCCACCACCGCGACGTGCGACGCGCCTCGGTCGACGAGAGATTGATCATCTATTTCACTCATCCGCTCATGCTACGAGGAACGGGCGTCGCACGCCCGGTCGACAGAGGCACGCCCCGGAAGGTGCGCACTCCCACCGCCCGCGCTCCCGGCAAGAGACGCGGCCGTAGCATCGAATGAGCTCCACCTTTGTCTGATAGCCCCGACCGATGCGGAGGACATCATGACCACACCGAGCGATTTCACATTCGAGAACGCGTACCAGGGCGAGGGCGGCCCGTTCTCGGGCGCCAAACCGCCCTGGAGTATCGGCGAGCCGCAGCCCGAGCTGAAAGCGCTTGCCGACCAAGGGAAATTCCACGGCGACGTCCTCGACGTCGGCTGCGGCGAGGCCGCGATCTCGCTGTATCTGGCCGAGCGCGGCTTCACGACGGTTGGGCTGGACTCCGCCCCGACCGCCATCGAGCTGGCCCGCACCGAGGCCGAACGGCGCGGACTGACCACCGCCACCTACGAGGTCGCCGACATCACCTCGTTCACCGGGTACGACGGCAGGTTCGGCACCATCGTCGACAGCACCCTCTTCCACTCGATTCCGGTCGACCAGCGGGACGGGTATCAGCGGTCGATCGTTCGGGCGGCGGCTCCGGGTGCGTCCTACTTCGTGCTCGTCTTCGACCGCAAGGCGTTGCCGGTCTCGCCCGAGGGATTCGGCCCCAATCCGGTGACCGAAGAGGAACTGCGCGAAGCGGTTTCGAAGCACTGGGTCATCGACGACATCCGCCCGGCTCGCATCCACGGCAACGATCTCCCCCGCGACGCACCGGTGCGGTTCGAGGATGTACGCGACGAGCCCGGCGGCCGCAGCTCGGTCCCCGCGTGGTTGCTGCAAGCCCACCTGGCTCTGGCCTGACGGCGTCGTCGGATACCCCCGGGCGATAGGGCCGGGCCCGGCTCACATCATCACGATCAGCGTTCGTCCGGGTAGCGGCGATCCTCGTAGCGCCCGGGATCGGTGCCCTCGGTGTCGATGCGCTCCTTGCGCACGGTGTCGCCGACGGTCTCCTGTTCCTCGACATCGTCGACGGCCAGGCGCACGCGTTCGACCGGCACGGTCTCCTTGTCCACGGTCACCCGGTCGCGGTGCAGGGTGACCTCCTGCTCCTCGTCGCCCAGGGAGGTCTGCCCGTACGCGCCGGCGTCGGTGACCGGTTCGCGCTCCACGCGAACCTCTTCGTGGCTGGTCGGCACCGTGACGCTCTGATCCTCGGTGACGACGTACTTGCGCAGGCGTGCGGTGCCGACCGCCTCGCGCTGGGTGTCGACGTTCAAGCGTTCCTCGGAGCGGACCAGGCCCTGGTCGCCGGTGGGATCGGTGGCCGCGTGGCGTCCGGTCGGGCCGGCATCGGGACGCGCCATCCCCTGCCCGTCGTCGCGCACGGCACGGCCGTAGGCATCCCAGCCGGAGTGGTTCGGGTCGACGTGGTAGTGGCGGAACAGTTGTTCCTCGCCTTCCCGGCTGATGTGCCCGTCCTGTTCCACAGCGGGCGCGGATTTGACCATTTCCTTGTCCACATTCACCCGCAGCGCGTCGGACTGCGGATTGTGCTGTGCCCCGACCAGCGGAACCAGCGAATCGTGGCGGAACAGGCCGGTGGACACCGATGCCCAGGTCGGCGAACCGGTTTCGTTGTTGACGTAGATGTTTTTGACCTTGCCGATCTTGTCGTCGTGCGAGTCGTACACGGTGCTGTCCATCAGAGTGTCGAGCTGTCCGGTCATGGTTGCTCTCCTCCTCGGTACGGATGGGATGGATTCATCGGGGAATACGCCGGTGTGACCGGCTGTCGCCCCCCGGCAGCCCAGCATGATCGGCTACACGTCGGCAGGTACCCGGCAATCTTTCAGCGAAACCCGCTGGACTTGCATGGAATGCGATTCGAGCCAGCTCGCAGGCGTCGTTCGCGAGCCTGAGGCATCCGGCAACATACCCCTCGCCGCCTGATCCGACCTGGGGCGCGGTCGAATTCGTTCGACCACCCGGCGATCGCATCGTCGGCGATCGGATGCCGGTCCCCGCGTCGGGAGGGGCCACTCGGCAGGCCCGAGCCCACTTTTCCCGCTTCGGTGATCGACCAGCTACCGGCACTCGGGGGATGCGAGTATCACGTGCCGTACGAAGCGCCTCCGCCCCGCGTCTCGGTGGCGAATACTGATCGGTGTCCGGGTGGCGTCATCACCGGGATACCGATTGTGCAGTGTGGAGTTGCGATGAGGCTGCGAGCTTCGACCCTGACCGTCCTCGCCGCCGCGTGTGTCGCGGCCGCCGCATTCGCTCCCGCCGCCGCGGGGCCACCGCTGCCGGGCACGGTGGATCTGCCCTGTGCGGCGACGACCCTGCATCAGGACGTCGCGTGGTATCGGCCCGCGGGTACGCCCCGCGGCCTGGTCTGGCTGCAGCACGGCTTCGCGCGCACCGAAGGCAACGTCGCCGCACTCGCCGAAACGCTGTCCGCCGCTGGGTATCTCGTCTTCTCCCCCAGCCTGCCGTTCGTGAACCTCGACGGCTGCACCCTGCAGAACCTCGGCGACAACACCGCGTTCCTGGATCAGGTGGCCCGGCTGTTCGCCACCGCCGACGATCCCACCGGGCCCCTCGCCACCTCGGCGATCCGCGCCGGAGTCGGGTTGCCCGCGCTACCGCGCTCGTTCGTGTTCATCGGTCATTCCGCCGGCGCCGAAGCCGTCGAATACGTCGCCCACCGCCTGCACACCTCCTCTCCGGCCGCATGGGCGAAGCTGCGCGGGCTCGTCCTGCTGGACCCGGTGAAATCCTTCCTCGGCGCCGATACCGATGTCGCACTCGACGACCTCGCCGCCACCGACCTGCCCGTCCTGACCGTCTCCGGTCCGCCCGCGCTGTGCAACAACTTCGGCAGCGGAACCACCGCACTGCAGGCACATCTGCATCGCCCCTTCCTCGGGGTGCGCCTCAGCACCGGCGAACATACCGACGCCGAAGCAACCTCGAGCGATCCGCTGGGCGAATTGCTCTGCGGGACCCCGCAACCGGCAAACGTGGCAGCACTCCAGCACCTCGCCACCGGTTGGACCGGCGACTACGTCGACGGCACCACCGACTATCCGGCCGCCGCCGCGGCGGCCTTCGCCGAACACCTCGCCGAGCCCCTCACCGGAGCCTGACCGGAACCGGCGGACCGCTGCGGCCCGGCCCGGATTGCGCTCGGCGGCAATCGGTTCCGACGACCGGCCGCGCGACCACCCGGTCGAGCGTCCAAACTATTCTTCACCTGCGAAAACATATGCGAGAACAAGACAGCCGTAAGGCGTTAACGGTATGATCACAGTGGGTTTACGGTCTCGCCACAATGCCCTCGGTACTCTGAAACGGTCTACAGCGACGTACGATTTCACGCTCACCGCACAGCAATTCATGCTACAAGGGGACGCTACGTGTCGAATCCTGTGTATGCCCGCGTTCTGGGCCCTTTGACTCTCGCCCTCGACAATCGCAATGCGACGCCGACCGCACAGAAGCAGCGGCAATTGCTGGCCTTGTTGTTGATTCGGCATTCGACGGTGGTTCCGGTCACGACACTGATCGAAGAGCTGTGGAACGACGATCCGCCGCGCAGCGCGATAACGGTCGTGCAAACCTATGTTCTGGGGATCCGGAAGAAAATGGCGCAATATCTGGATGTAGACCAGGGCGAGATCGCGGACCGATATCTCCGCACCTGGAGCAAGGGATATATGTTCGACGCCCAGGACTGTGTCCTGGATTTGCGGGACTATCGCACGATGACCGACGCCGCCCGCTGCGCGCTGAATGCCGGTGACGACATGCGCGCGGTGGATTTGTTCACGGCTGCCGAAGCACTGTGGACCGGTCCGGCGCTGCTGGACGTGGAAAGCGGCCTGCCGTTGTCGGCCGAGCTGTCGCATCTGGAACAAGTGCGGCTGACCGACCTCGAGCTGCGAATCGAGGCGCAGTTGCGGCTGGGCCGCTTCCGCGAGGTCTGCCCCGACCTGGCACGACTGACCGCGGAACAGCCCCTGCACGAGCGGCTGCAGGCCTACTACATGTACGCGCTGTGCCGTTCCGGCCGGCGGCATCGCGCTCTCGAGTCCTACCATGAATTCGCCCGTTCACTGCAGCGGGAACTCGGCCTGGATCCCTGTGTGAAATTACGCCGATTACACAGCGACATTCTCAACGCCTCCGACGAATCGGTGACCCTGATGCTGGAGCGCCGCCATGCCGGATATCTGATCGGCTGGCAGGCGGGCGCGCAACGTTCCGCGACGCCCGCCTGATCCGGCCGCTCTCATTCCGGGGCGGTACCCTCGAACATTTCTTCCACCAGGGCGGTGGTATGGGTACCGGCTCGGAATTTCGGCTGATCGAGGACGTCCAGCAGAAATTCTCGAGTGGTGCACAATCGTTCGCCCTCGACCCGGAATTCCGTCAGCGCCCGGTTCATCCGCGCTATCGCGGCATCGCGATCGGGAGCCCACACGATGACTTTCGCGAGCAGCGAATCATAGTTCGGCGGCACCGAATAACCCGCCCGGATATGTGTGTCGACTCGAGTGAACGGACCGCCGGGCGCGGTGAATTCGGAAATCGTGGCGGGTGTCGGCGCGAATCCGGCCGCCGGATTCTCGGCATTGATCCGGCATTCGATCGCGGCCCCCTTCGGCTGAATGCGATCCTGCGTCCATGCCAGCGGTTCGCCGGCGGCGATCCTGATCTGCTCGGCGACCAGATCGATACCGGTGACCATTTCGGTGACCGGATGTTCGACCTGAATGCGGCAATTTACCTCCATGAAGTAATAGTTGCCGGCCGAGTCGAGCAGGAATTCGACGGTGCCGGCTCCGGTGTATCCGGCCGCGAGCACCCCGTCGACCGCGGATCGGCCGATCCGCGCGGCCAGCCCCTCCGGCAGCCGCGGCGCCGGTGACTCCTCCACCAGCTTCTGGTGCCTGCGCTGCACCGAGCAATCCCGCTCGCCGAGATGGACACCCGCGCCGAAGGTGTCACACAGCACCTGCACCTCCACATGCCGGGCGCGGTCGAGATACCGCTCGACATACACCCGGCTGTCGCCGAAGAGCATGCGGGCCGTGGCCCGGGTGTCCCGGTAGGCGCGGGCGAAATCGGCGCCGTCGTGTACTACCGCCATCCCGCGTCCGCCGCCGCCGGCGACGGCCTTGATGATCACCGGATACCCGATCCGGTCGGCGAGAGCCTGCGCCTCGTCGAATTCGAGAGCGTCGAGACTGCCTGGCAGCAGCGGCAACCCGGCCTTGGCCATCAGCGTGCGTGCCGACTGTTTGTCGCCCAGCTCGGCCATGACATCCGCGGGCGGCCCGATGAGGGTGACCCCGGCGGCCCTGCAGGCATCGGCGAAATCCGGTGATTCCGAAAGGAATCCGTAGCCCGGATGGATGGCGTCGGCGCCGGTGATCTCAGCCGCCGTCAGAATGGCGGCCGCGTCGAGATAACTGCGTTTCGCCGCGGCCGGACCGATCCGCACGGCCTCGTCGGCGAAATCCACGACCGCCGAATCGTGGTCGGCCGCCG
Organism: Nocardia sp. NRRL WC-3656; assembly: GCF_000720265.1. Classification (NCBI taxonomy): domain Bacteria; kingdom Bacillati; phylum Actinomycetota; class Actinomycetes; order Mycobacteriales; family Nocardiaceae; genus Nocardia; species Nocardia sp. NRRL WC-3656. Next base: position 67,685 of record NZ_JOJF01000011.1, read on the forward strand.
AATAGACCGCCACCGTGCGCACGCCCATTTCCCGGCAGGTGCGGGCCACCCGCAAGGCGATCTCGCCGCGGTTGGCGATCAGAATCTTGTCGAACATTCGCGCCGCCTCTCTCAGGCCGCCGTGCGAGCGGCCACGGGGAGTCCGAAGCGACGGAATCTGGCCCGCCGCTGCGCCGCCAGCTCCTCACCGCTGCGCCCGATCAAGGCTTGCAGCGTTTCGGCCAGGGCGCGGTGCAGCCGCTCGGCCGCCGCGTGCGGCACCAGGGCATCGTCGTGGCCGAGCTCGGGCAGTACACCGTCGACGATGCCCAGACGCAACAGGTCGCGGGCCGTGATGTGCAGTGCCGCAGCGGCTTCGGCCGAAGCGCTCGGATCGTTCCACACGATGGCCGCACACCCTTCGGGGCTGATCACCGAGTAGACCGAGTCGGCCAGCATCAACACGCGGTTGGCGACCGCGAGCGCCAGCGCACCGCCACTGCCGCCCTCGCCGATCACGACACTGATCACCGGAACGCGCAGGGCCGACATCAGGCGGATGTTCTCGGCGATGGCGACGGCCTGGCCCTGTTCCTCGGCGGTCGCGCCCGGGTAGGCGCCGGGCGTGTCGATGAGCGTGACGACCGGCAGGCCGAGCTTTTCGGCCAGGCGCATGAGCCGGGCGGCCTTGCGATATCCCGGGGGCGTCGGCATGCCGAAGTTGCGGGCCATGAGCTCCTTGGGATCGTGACCCTTCTGCTGGCCGATCACCATCACCGGCTGGCCGCCGAGCCAGGCCGGTCCGCCGACGACCGCCGGACAGTCGGCGCCGATGCGGTCACCACGCAGTTCGAGGAATCCGTCGAACGCGAGCGCCACATAGTCCAGCGCCGTCGGCCGGGTGATCTGCCGCGCTCGGTGGACCTGCTCCCACGCCTGGGTCTCGGGCAGCGACTGCGGATCGGTGACGATGCCGGCCGCCGCACCCGGTTCGCCGGTGGGATCGACCGGGCCCGCGATGCGCAGCAGCGAACCCAGCGTCGCGCGCAGGCCCGACCGCGGCACGATCATGTCGATGAGGCCGTGCTCGAGCAGGAATTCCGCGGTCTGGAACTGCGGCGGCAGTTCCTGGCGGATCGTCTGCTCGATGACCCGGCGCCCGGCGAAGCCCAGCCGGGCGCCGGGTTCGGCGATCAGCACGTCGGTCAGCGTCGCGAACGAGGCGGCGACACCGCCGTAGGTCGGATCGGTGATCAGGCTGACGGTGAGGATGCCCGCGCGATCGAGCTGCTCGAGCGCCGCGCTGGTCTTGGCCATCTGCATCAGCGACAGCGGCCCCTCCTGCATGCGGGCGCCGCCGGAGGCGGTGACCAGCAGCAGCGGAATGCGTTCGGTCAGGGCGTATTCCGCCGCCACGGTGATCATCTCCCCCACCGCGGTGCCCAGGCTGCCGCCGAGGAAGCGGAAGTCCATGGCGACGATCACGACCGCGGAGCCCTCGATGCGGGCGGTCGCGCACACGACCGCGTCGCGTAGTCCGGTGCGCGCCCGCGCGCCGGCCAGCCGATCGGCATACGGCACGACGTCGTGGAAGTTCAGCGGGTCGTCCTCGGTGCCGGCGATCGGCAGCGGCTCGAACCGGCCCTCGTCGGCCAGCTGGCGCAATCGCTGCTCGGCGGACAGGGTGGTGTGCCGGCCGCATTCGCCGCACACGCCCAGGTCTCGCTCGAAACGCTTGCGATACAGCGGAATCCGGCAGCCCGGGCACAGTACCCAGTCCGCGGTGTGGGAGCTTGGCGGCATCTTCACGGGGTGTCTCCTGTGCTCGATCGGCCACGGTCAGCCGGACCGCAGCGTCCGGTGTGCCCAGGTTCGCGCGGCGCCCTCGAGGACAGCTCGATCGCGCTGCTCGAGCGGGGCTAGAGCGGCCCGCTTCACCCTGATCGTGATCTCGGGGACTTTCGGGACTCTTCGGCGAGAAGGGACAACAGCTGTGTACGCCAATGTATTCGGAGGTTCGTTATGAACCGTCGTGTCGTCGTGACCGGGCTCGGGGTTCGTGCGCCCGGCGGTAACGGCAAGGACGAATTCTGGAAGTTGCTCTCGGAGGGGCGCACCGCCACCCGCCGGATCAGCTTCTTCGACGCCTCGCCCTACCGGTCGCAGGTGGCCGGCGAAGCCGATTTCGACGCGGCCCGGGAAGGATTGTCACCCAGGGAGATTCGCCGCATGGACCGCGCCGCGCAGTTCGCGGTGGTGTGTGCCCGGGAAGCGGTCGCCGACAGCGGCCTCACCGTCGACGCGCTCGATCCGCAGCGCGTCGGCGTCAGCCTCGGCAGTGCCGTGGCCGCCGCGACCAGCCTGGAACAGGAATATCTGGTGCTGTCGGACTCCGGCCGCAACTGGGTCGTCGACGAGAAGCACGTCTCGCCCTACATGTTCGACTACATGGTGCCGAGTGTGATGCCGGCCGAGGTGGCGTGGAGTGTGGGCGCCGAGGGGCCCGTCGCCATGGTGTCCAACGGGTGCACCTCCGGGCTCGACTCGGTCGGGCACGCGGTGCAGTTGATCCGTGAGGGCTCCGCCGACGTGGTGCTGGCCGGCGCCGCCGATACCCCGATCACACCGATCGTGGTGGCCTGCTTCGACGCGATCAAGGCGACCACGCCGCGCAACGACGACGCCGAGCACGCCTCGCGCCCGTTCGACAACTCGCGCAACGGATTCGTCCTCGCCGAAGGCGCGGCGATGTTCGTGCTCGAGGAGTACGACAGCGCCCGCCGCCGCGGCGCGCACATCTACGCCGAGATCACCGGCTACGCGACGCGCTGCAACGCCTACCACATGACCGGCCTCAAGGCCGACGGCCGCGAGATGGCCGAGGCGATCCGGGTGGCCATGGACGAATCGCGGGTCGATCCCACCGCCGTCGACTACGTCAACGCGCACGGCTCGGGCACCCGCCAGAACGATCGCCACGAAACCGCCGCGGTGAAGCGCAGTCTCGGCGAGCACGCCTACCGCACGCCCATGAGTTCGATCAAATCGATGGTGGGGCATTCGCTGGGCGCGATCGGCTCGGTGGAGATCGCGGCCTGCCTGCTCGCGCTGCAGCACCAGGTGGTGCCGCCGACGGCCAATCTGCACGAGCCGGATCCGGAATGCGATCTCGACTACGTCCCGCTCACCGCCCGCGACCACCGCATCGACACGGTACTGAGCGTCGGCAGCGGCTTCGGCGGCTTCCAGAGCGCGATGGTGCTGCGCCGCCCGCAGGGGGTGCCGGCATGAGCGTCGTGACGGGGATGGGTGTGGTGGCGCCCAACGGGCTGGGCCTGGACCACTTCTGGGATGCCGTGCTGGCGGGCCGCGGGGCGATCGCACCGCTGACCCGCTTCGACACCACCGGGTTCGGTGCGACACTCGCGGGCCAGGTGGCCGAGTTCGACGCCGGCAAATACCTGCCGAGCCGGCTGCTGCCGCAGACCGACGTCTCCACGCGGATGGCACTGGTTGCCGCACAGTGGGCACTCGACGACGCGAAGGTCGATCCCACCGCACTCACCGACTACGGCATGGGCGTGGTCACCGGAAACGCTTCCGGCGGTTTCGAATTCACCCACCGCGAATTCAACAAGCTGTGGTCGCGCGGCTCCGAGCACGTGAGCGTGTACGAGTCGTTCGCCTGGTTCTATGCGGTGAACACCGGCCAGATCTCGATCCGGCACGGCATGCGGGGACCGAGTAGTGCGCTGGTCGCCGATCAGGCCGGCGGCCTGGACGCCGTCGGCCACGCCCGGCGCACCGTGCGCCGCGGCACACCCCTGGTCGTCACCGGAGGCGTCGATTCGGCGCTCGACCCGTGGGGCTGGGTTTCCCACATCGCGGCCGGAACGGTCAGTACCGCAACCGATCCCGCGCGTGCCTATCTGCCGTTCGACACGCAGGCGGCGGGCAACGTGCCGGGCGAGGGCGGAGCCATGCTGGTCCTCGAGGATGCCGCGGCGGCCCAGGCCCGGGGCGTGCCCGACTGTTACGGCGAAATCGCCGGATACGCGCAGACTTTCGATCCGCCGCCGGGTTCGCCGCGCCCGCCGGGACTGCAGCGGGCCATCGAACTGGCACTCGCCGATGCCGGACTGCGCAGCGACGACATCGATGTCGTCTTCGCCGACGCCGCCGGTGTCCCCGACGCCGACCGTGCCGAGGCGGCGGCCCTCGAGGCCGTCTTCGGGCCGGGCGGAGTCCCGGTGACCGCCACGAAACCGCTCACCGGGCGGCTGTTCTCCGGCGCCGGCCCCCTCGACATCGTCACCTGCCTGTTGGCCATGCGCGACGCGGTGATCCCGCCGACCGTGGCCACCACCGAACTCGCCGACGGATGCCGGATCGATCTGGTCCGCGGCGAACCGCGCTCGGCCGACCTCGGCGCCGGATTGGTGCTCGCGCGCGGCCGGTGGGGTTTCAACTCCGCGGTGGTCGTCCGCGCGCACCCGCGCTGACCCCGCAGCACAGCAATCGCACCCTCCCTTCGAATGCACTCAGGAGCAGATCATGACCATCACCATCGACACCCTGCGCCGAATCCTCGTGGCCTGCGCCGGCGGCGACGAGGACGCCCCCGAACTCGCCGGTGACATCGCCGAGGTCGAGTTCGAGGAGCTCGGCTACGACTCGCTGGCCCTGATCGAAACCGCCTCGCGTATCCAGCGCGAGTTCGGGGTGACGGTCCCCGAGGAACAGCTCATCGACGTCAAGACCCCGCAGGAGCTGATCGACATCGTCAACCAGCAGCTGGCGGGTGTGGCATGACCATCCGCACGACTCACACCCGTGTCGTCGAGGCCCCCGCGGACGAGGTCTACGGGCTGGTCGCCGATGTCGGGCGCTGGCCGGTGATCTTCGAACCCAGTGTGCTGGTGCGGCATCTGCACCGCGGTGCCGACGAGGAACGGTTCCGGCTGTGGGCGACGGTGAACGGGCAGGTCACCGACTGGACCTCGCGCCGGACCCTGGACCCCGCCGGCCGGCGCATCACCTTCGAGCAGGAACGCAGCCGGGCGCCGATCGCCTCGATGGGCGGCCAGTGGACGTTCGACGAAACCGGCCCGCGCACAACGACTGTCACCCTCGATCACCACTTCACCGTGGCCGACGGTGTGGATCCGGACGTGATCACCGGAGCGGTCGACCGCAACAGCGTGGCCGAGCTGGCGGCGCTGGCTCGGATCGCCGAGCTGGGGCATCCGGTCGACGACATCATCGTCACCTTCGAAGATCGCGTGACCCTCGACGCGACGGCAGCCGAGCTCTACGACTTCGTCTATCACAGCGACCGCTGGCCCGAGCACGTTCCGCACGTCGGCCGGGTGGATCTCACCGAGGACGCCGACGGGGTGCAGATGATGGAGATGGACACCGTCACCGAAGGCGGTATCCCGCACACCACCCGGTCGATCCGGATCTGTGTCCCGGCCGAGCGCATCGACTACAAACAGCAGCTGCCGCCCGCGATGCTGTTCGGGCACAGCGGCGCCTGGGAATTCGCCGACGATCCCGCCGGCGTGGTGGTCACCGCCCGCCACACGGTGGCGATCAACCCCGCCGCCGCGCGCGAAATCCTTGGTGCCGGAACCGGACTCGCCGAGGCGCGCGCCTATCTCGGCGAGGCCCTCGGCACCAACAGCCGCAATACCCTGCTGTGCGCGGTGCGATACATCGCGGCCCGCCGCGCCGACTCCGCGAAAACCCCGTCATGACGGCGACCGGAAGTCCGCGCCTGGCCGAACCGGTGGTGCAGGAGGTGGCCGAGGGTGTCTTCGCCTACACCCACGGCCACGGCGGCTGGTGCGTCAGCAACGCCGGCGTCGTCGCCGGGCCCGACGGTGCGCTGGTGATCGACACCCTCGCCACCGAGGACCGCACCCGCGGCCTGATCGAGCACGTGGATCGGGTCGCCGGCGGGCCGGCGCGCACCGTGGTCAACACCCATCACCACGGCGACCACAACTTCGGCAACCATCTGTTCGGGCCGGCTGCGGTGCTCATCGGACACGACCGGATCCGCGCCGAGATGATCGAGACCGGGCTGGCCCTGACGCAGTTGTGGCCGCAGGTCCGGTGGGGCGACGTGCGAGTCACGCCACCCACGGTCACCTTCTCCGACCGGCTGACCCTGCACGTCGGCGACCGGCGGGTCGAGCTGATCCATCCGGGTCCGGCGGCGCACACCACCAACGACGTGGTGGCGTGGCTGCCCGCGGAGAAGGTGCTGTTCGCCGGGGATCTGGTGATGTCGGGCGCGGCGCCGTTCTGCTTGTTCGGTTCGGTCGAGGGCACCCTCGCCGCGGTCCGGACGCTGGCCGGGCTGGGCGCGGAAACCGTTGTGGCGGGCCATGGTCCGGTCACCGGACCGGAGATCTTCGATCAGACGATCCGGTATCTGGAGTGGATCGTCAGGTTGGCGCTCGACGGCCGGGCATTGGGGCTGACTCCGCTCGGCATCGCCCTCGAGGCCGATCCCGGCGAGTTCGCCGATCTGGTGGATGCCGAACGGGTGGTCGGCAATCTGCATCGCGCATATGCCGAGGCCGACGGCGCGGCACCGGGGGCGCCGCTGGACGTGCTCGCCATCTTCGACGAGATGGTCGGCTACAACGACGGCCGGCTACCGGCGTGCCTGGCATGAGCGAGCGCAGCGAGCGAGAGGTCGGCACAGCCGAGCGGGAAACGGGCACGGCCGAGACCGTGGATGTGTGTGTGGTCGGCGGCGGACCGGCGGGACTGGTCGCCGGTGTGCTGCTGGCCCGGTCCGGAGCGAAAGTTCTCGTGCTGGAGAAACATCCGGACTTCCTGCGCGACTTCCGCGGTGACACGGTGCATCCGTCGACGCTGACGGTGATGGACGAACTCGGGCTCGCCGAGGAGTTTCTCCGGCTGCCGCATGTGCGGGCTCCGCAGCTGCCGATGGCGACCGCGATGGGGCCGGTCGTGTTCGCCGACTTCCGCCGGCTGCCCGGCCGGTTTCCGTTCGTGGCGTTCATGCCGCAGTGGGACGTGTTGAACTTCCTCGCCGAAACCGGTCGCCGGTATCCGGGATTCCGTCTGCTGCAACGGGCGGAGGTCACCGAACTGCGCGAGTCCGGTGGCACCGTCACCGGCGTGCGCGCCGCCACCCCGGACGGTCCGCTCGAGGTGCGGGCCCGTCTCGTGATCGCCGCCGACGGACGCAATTCGCTGGTGCGCACCAGCGGCGCACTGGCGGTGGCGGCGAGCCGCGCGCCGATGGACGTGTTGTGGTTCCGGGTGGGCAAACCCGTGGGCGAGAGCCTGCCGACGGTTCGCAGCGGCAAGGGCTTCTTCATCGTCTGCATCGATCGCGGCGACTACCTGCAGGTCGCCTACATGATCTCCAAAGGCGGATTCGAGGCGATCCGGGCCGGTGGGCTGCCCGGGTTCCGGACACAGCTCGCGGCCATCTATCCGGTGCTGGCGCCGGGGCTCGAGGCCGCGATCCGCGACTGGGACGATGTGAAGCCGCTCGATGTGCGGGTGGACCGGCTGCGGCACTGGTGCCGGCCCGGCCTGGTGGCGATCGGTGATGCCGCGCACGCGATGTCGCCGGCGGGCGGCGTCGGTATCAACCTCGCGGTCCAGGACGCCGTCGCCGCCGCGCGGCTGCTGGCGCCCACACTGGCCGCGGGCGGCGTGCCGAATCTCGCGCGGTTGCGCGCGGTGCAGCGCCGCCGCGAATTCCCCATGCGGGTGGTGCAATTCGCGCAATTGCGACTGCTCGCCGACCTGTATCCGAACGCGGGAGGACCCAGCACCGACAAGCCGCTGCTGGCCCGGCTGCTGCGTCGCTTCCCCGGACTCTCACACGTGGTGGCACGGGTGATCGGGCTCGGGATCCGGCCCGAGCACGTCCCGCCGGCCCACGGCGACCATCTCATCGTTTCCGGTACCTAGTTTCGAGCACCCAGGAGGACCTGTCGTGTCGACCTATCTCCTCGTTCACGGCGCGTTTCACGGCGGCTGGGCCTGGCAGCGGGTGACCCCGCTGCTCACCGCGGCCGGCCACCGTGTCTTCGCGCCCTCACTCGCCGGTATGGGCGAACGCGCCGACGAGCTCACTCCCGACGTGGGACTCGACACCCACGTCGACGATCTCGCCGAGCTGATCGTCGCCGAGGATCTGCGGGAGTTGATCCTGGTGGGCCACAGCTATGCCGGGATCGTCGTCACCGCGCTCGCGGACCGGTTCCCGGACCGCATCGCCGAGCTGATCTACGTGGATACCTTCGTGCCACGAGACGGCGAAGCCGTCGCCGACATCATGCCGGAGATGGTCGAGGCGTTCACCACCGCGGCCGCCGCCGTGGGAGACGGCTGGCGCGTGCCCCCGCCGACCGAGCCGATGGGTGACAGCGGAATCAACGGCGTCACCGAGGAACCCGACCTGAGCTGGGTGGCCTCGATGCTGACGGCCCAGTCGCTGAAGACGTTCCACCAGCCGCTGACGCTGCGCAATCCGGACGATCTGGCACTCGTTCCCGTCACCCACATCCACTGCAGCGAGGGCGGCGAGGCCTTCAAAGCGATGCGCGCGGCGATGCCGCGGACCCTTCCCCCGGCCGACCTGCCCGCCGAACGGCTCGAGATCCTGCCGACCGGGCACGACTGCATGATCACCATGCCGCGTGAATTCGCCGGGCTGCTGTTGAAATTCGCGTCTCAGCCGTCGCCCGCGTCGTAGGCGGCGCGAGCCGCCAGCACCTCCGCCAGGTGCTCGTTCGACCACCGCGCGAGACCGTCGAACAACGGAGTGAGGGTGCCGGCCAGCGCGGTGGCCGCGTACTCGACGCGAGGGGGGACCTCGGGATGGTAGGTGCGCTGCACCAGACCGTCGCGTTCGAGCTGGCGCAGCCGCTGGGTCAGCACCTTGGGCGTGACGCCCGGAATGCGTTGCTGCACTTCGTTGAAACGCATCCGCCCGTCGTGGATCAGCACCCACAGCACCTGGGTGGACCAGCGGCCGAAGAACAGGTCGACCACCGGGGAGATCGGGCACGGATCCGCTACGGGCGGCGGCGTGACGGGCGTCATGAGCACTCCTGGGCACTTTCCATTTGGTAACTACTATACTTTGGAAACTACTGTGTGACCAGAAGCCTTCACCGGCGCGAGAGGAGCACAGTGATGACTGCGACGGCACCCCACGGAAACCTGCACTTGCCCCGGCGGCGCGGCGAACGCCCGCTCACCCGGCCACACAATCCGCATCAGCAGCTCACCCAGAATCCGGACGTCCGGCTCCAGGAAGCGCTGTGGGCGCGCATGGCCACACTCGATGGTGTGCTGGCCGCCCGCAGTACGGTCTCGCTGCCCGACACCCGCGCCCTGCATCTGCACCCCGATCTCGCGCACGGCCCCGAGGACGCCTTCCTGGCCGGCACCGAATTCGCCCACCTGCACGGGCACGCTGACGGTAGCCTGCATCTGCGCCTGCCGGAAACCGCTGCCGCCGAGGCCGTTTCGGCCGGCTGGGCCGAACAGCATCCGATGGCCCGCGCCGGCGTCCTGCCGGCGACGCTGCTGATGGTTTACGGCCCGCGCGACGCCGACGAACTGGAACAGGTCTGGCAGCTGGTACGCGCCTCCTACGACTACGCCCGCGGGAACGCTCGAGCATGATTCGAGCGGCGCCACGCATCGTGAGGACCATGACTGCGACTGATCTCGTCGGCACCTGGGAACTGGTGTCCTACTACGACATCGACGACGCGGATGTGCGCAGCGAAGGGCCACTGGGCCCGGCGCCGCGCGGTCTGCTCATCTACACCGCACAGGGCTCGGTCTCGGTGAGCATGATGCGCAGCGGCGAGACCACCGCCGCGAACACGTTCATGGGCTACGCCGGAACCTGGCGCACGGCCGGAAAGGCGGTGGTGCACGCGATCAGCGTCTGCTCCAATCCCGCCTGGGCCGGCACCGAGCAGGTACGCCAGATGTCCCTCGACGGTGACGTGCTGACGCTGATCGGCGCCGCACAAGTGGACGGGCGGACCCAGCGCCGCATTCTCACCTGGCGCAGGTCCGCCCGCCCGTGCTGATCATTCCGGCGAGTACGAGAACAGAGGTTCGTCGAATTGCACGGATTCACCGTCCTGTTTGAGGATCGCGGTGACGACCCCGCCCACCTCGGCCGTCACCGGGATCATCAGCTTCATCGCCTCCACGATGCCGACCTGACGCCCCGGCGACACCCGGTCGCCGACCGCCACGAACGGCTCGGCACCGGGCTGCGGGCTCCGATAGAACACGCCCACACTGGGTGCGCGGATCACCGGATCGGTCACCGGCGCCTCGGTCGCGATGTCGGTTGCGAGGGCCGGGGCCGGTGCTGCGCCGGCACTGGCGCCCGCCTCCCCCGAGCCCTGCGGCCACTGCGCCTCCACGGTCACCTCACCGACCTGGATCCGCAGGCCGCTGGGCTGGGCGGGGAAGCCGGCCAGCAGCCGCAGCGCACCCGACTGGATGGCGTCGAGTATCTGCAGGTAGTCGTGCTGGGCGGCGTCGAGTTCCGGTGTGGGCGTGACGTTTTCGTCCATTGTTGTCATGACGGCGCTCCGCGGTCAGTAGTTGCCCAGGCCGCCACAGACATTCAATGCCTGTGCGGTCACGGCGGCGGCGGCCGGCGAGATCAGGTAGTCGACCATCGCGGCCACCTCGTCGACCTGGACATAGCGGCCGATCGGCACCCGGGCGCTCACCCGCGCGTGCACCTCGTCGGTGTCGACACCCCACAGACCCGAGTACACTTCCCGAACCCGTTCGGCCATCGGCGTTTCCACGAATCCGGGGCAGACCGCGTTGACCGTGATCCCGGTCTTGGCCAGCTCCAGCCCCAGCGCCTTGGTGAAGCCGACGACCCCGTGCTTGGAGGCGGAATAGGGCGCGCCGTGAAGCACACCCTGCTTGCCGCCGGTCGAGGCGATGTTGACGATCCGGCCGCTGCCCCGCTCGAGCATGCCACCGGCGGTGAGCGCGGCCTTGGTGGCGTAGAAGACGCTGTGCAGGTTGGTTTCGATCACATCGAGCCACAGCTCGTCCTCGATCTGCGCGGTCACGCCGCCGCCGCTGCGGCCGGCGTTGTTGACCAGGATGTCGACCGGCCCGAACCGCCGTACCCCGGCGTCGACGTACTCCCGGATCCGGTCGGCGTCGCGGACGTCGCAGCCCACTCCGTCCACCGCGAATCCGTCGTCCTGCAACTGCTTGGCCGTATCGGCCACCCGCTGCTCGTCCCGGGCACAGATGAACACCGCAACACCCTGTGCCGCCAGGTTTTTCGTGATCTGCAAGCCCATCCCGCTGGTCGCTCCGCTGACCAGCGCCACGCGCTGACTGTCCGCCATATCTCCTCCATCGGTGCTGGATCCGGTTACGCCGGCCCGTCCGGCCACCAGCGTCGCGAAAGGCCCTATAAGACCGGTCAAACCGGTGCGGGCTCGACCGAATCTCGAGTGCCGTCGGCGACCGTGGAGCGCGATCGAGGTCCGCCCGGAATCCCGGCGGCCACACCGTCTTCCGAGGAGCCGTCCATGACCACTGTCGCCAGCCGCGCCGAGCTGTACGCCGAGGTCCAGCAGTTCTACGCCGATCAGATGCAGCGCCTGGACAACCGCGACATCACCGGATACGCCGAAACCTTCACCGAGGACGCCGAATTCGAGCACACACCCGGCCGCCCGCCCGCACGCACCCGCGCCGGGATCGTCTCGGATCTGGTGGAGTTCCACAAGCGCTTCGACAGCGATCCGATGCAGCGCCGGCACTGGTTCAACATGATCAACCTCTCCCCGCAAGACGACGGCAGCATCGTCGCCACGATGTACTGCCTGGTGGTCAAGATCCGGCCCGGCGCGGCACCGGAGATCGCGCCCAGCTGTGTGGTGCACGACGTCCTCGTCCGCATCGACGGCGAACTGCGCACCCGCTCCCGCCGCGTCACCCACGACTGACCGAAACCACAACCCCCACAAGGAGTTACGCTGTGAGCACCGCTCAGCCCACCACCCACCTCACCCTCGCGGCCGAAGCCCAGGACCTGCTGTTCCGCACGGCCCGCACCGCCAACACCTTCACCGACGAGCCGGTGAGCGACGAGCAGATCCGCGCCATCTACGACCTGGTCAAATACGCGCCGACCTCGATGAATCAGCAGCCGCTGCGCATCGTGCTGGTCCGCGGCGCCGAGGCCCGCGCCGCCCTCGTCGAGCACATGCTCGACAACAACAAGCCCAAGACCGAGAAGGCGCCGCTGACCGCGATCCTGGCCGCCGACCTCAATTTCCACGACCACCTGCCGAAGGTCTTCCCGCACGCACCCGACGCCAAGGACTACTTCGCCGACGACGACTACCGGGCCGAATCGGCACGGTTCAACGCGCTGATCCAGGTGGGCTACTTCATCCTCGGCATCCGCGCGGCGGGCCTGGCCGCCGGCCCGATGAACGGGTTCGACGCCGCCGGAGTCGACAAGGAGTTCTTCCCCGAAGGCACGCACAGCGCCCTGGTCGTGGTCAATATCGGCAAGCCGGGCCCCGACGCCTGGTACCCGCGCTCCCCGCGGCTGGAGTACGACGAGGTCGTAACAACCGTCTGATCTCCGCCCGCCCGAAGCCCGATCGGAATTTCCGATCGGGCATTTCGTGCTTCCTCGAAGGGACTTTCGGCCCTTGGGCGCCATCCTCCGCGTCGGCACAGTTGTCGTGCGTCGAAACGGGCCGGGTGAGCGAAAGAGGGCGAGCGGGTGTTGCGGGAATCTCAGGCATGGTCGTCGGCAGCTTTCCCGGACATCGTCATCTTCACCCGCGGGCCGGTACCCGCACTCGAGGCAGAACGTGTGGCAGGGGCAGTGGGCCGGCTGCTGGCGCGCCACACCGTCACAGGCGGCGCCCGGGTGCGGGTGACCGCCGCTCCCGGCGAGACCGAATCCCTGCTGGTCCAAGTGAATCTCGCACTACCCGATCGCCCGGTCCGGATGCAGGTGCGCACCCGCGAGCCCCACGAGGTGCTGTCGGTGGTGGTCCGGCTGGAACGGCAGCTCACCGACCCGGCCGTCCGGGAGTGGCCGGATCCGGCCCGACCGGCGCTGGCCGACCCCGGCGTCGGAAAGATCGTGCGCCGCAAGGTATTCCCACTCGACACCCTGCGCCCGAAGTCGGCCGCGGCGATGATGGACACGCTCGACTTCGACGTGCACCTGTTCGTCGACGCCGAAACCGGTGAGGATGCCGCCGTCTACCGGGCCGGCCCCTCGGGACTACGGCTGGCGCGCCGATCTCGGATGCATCCGCCCTCCGATACCGGCGGCCGGATCTTCACCGTGCACTCGCGTCCGACACCCATCCTCACCGAATCCGCGGCGGTGGAGCGGCTGTGCGAGCACGGCCTGCCCTTCCTGTTCCACATCGACGCCTTCACCGGGCGCGGACATCTGTTGTACCGCCGCTACGACGCGGATCTCACCCTCGTCACACCCTGTGCCGAGGTCGCATTCGACACGGAAAGGTAGATCACCAGCGTGGCACGAGAGTTGACGCAACGGGAAATCCTCACCGAACTCGAACCGGTCGCCGCCACGGCACTGGACCGGCATCTGTCGATGGTCAAGGAGTGGCATCCACACGACTACGTCCCCTGGGACGCCGGCCGCAACTTCGCGATGCTGGGCGGAACCGACTGGGAGCCCGGGCAATCCACGCTCAGCGAGGTGGCGAAGGCGGCGCTGGTGACCAACCTGCTCACCGAGGACAACCTGCCCTCCTACCACCGCGAGATCGCCGAGAACTTCTCCCAGGACGGCGCCTGGGGAACCTGGGTGGGCCGCTGGACCGCCGAGGAGAACCGCCACTCCGTCGTGCTGCGCGACTATCTCGTGGTCACCCGCGGCGTCGACCCGGTCGCGCTCGAGAACACCCGCATGACCCATATGACCAACGGCTTCACCCCGGGAGTGGCCCGGCTGCTCGACGGCGAAGCGGGGTTCCTGTATTCGGTTGCGTACGTGAGCTTTCAGGAACTGGCCACCCGCGTCAGCCACCGCAACACCGCCAAGGTGTGCGACGACCCGATCGCCGACCGCATGCTGCAGCGCGTCGCGCTCGACGAGAACCTGCACATGATCTTCTACCGCACCATGTGCGCCGCCGCGTTGGATCTCGTTCCCGATCAGGCGATGACGGCCATCGACCTCATCGTCGAGAACTTCAAGATGCCCGGCGCCGGAATGCCCAACTTCCGCCGCAACGGAGTGCTGATGGCCAAACACGGCGTCTACGATTTGCGCCAGCACTACGAGGACGTGCTCGAACCGGTGATCCGGCAATGGAACATCTTCGGCCGCAACGACTTCGGTCCACGCGGCGAACAGGCCCGGGAACGACTGGGCGCCTTCCTGGAGAATATGCAACTGGTGCAGATCCCGCGCTTCGAGGAGCACCGCGATCGATCCCTGGCCCGCGAGCGGGCCCGCGCCTGATTCAGCGGGGATGGCGCGGTATGCGGGTGTGAGCGGTGAGCAGCAGGTGGTCGAAGGCGGTGAGCGTCTGCGGCTGCGCCTCCGGCAGCGTCTCCAGTTCGGCGACCAGCTGGGCGGCCAGGTCGCGCAGTTTGGTGTTGGTCTCCTGAGAACGCCAGGACAAGATCTTGAACGCCTGCTCGGCATTGACGCGATACATCCGCATCAGCACACCCTTGGCCTGTTCGATCACCGCGCGATGCTCGATCACGTCGGGCAGGGCCGCCGACAGGGTTTCGCGCTCGCTCTCGGCCAGGGTCTCGGTGAGGTCGATGTAGAAGCCGCCGGTACCGATGACAGCTCCGGCATCGTCGTAGAGGCGGTCGGCGACCACCATCACGTGATGCACCTGTCCCGCGGTGTCGATGAACCGGTGCCGGCTGGAGAACGATTCACCCAGATCGACCGCGCGGGCGATGCGCGCCGACACATCGTCGCGGTCGTCGGGATGTTTGTGGGAGAGCAGCAGCTCGGTGGTCGGCACCACGCTGCCGGGGGTGTAGCCGTGCATCCGGTACACCTCTTCCGACCACTCCCAGCGCCGGGTCGCGAACCAGAACCGGAAGGATCCGACCCGCGGCACACTGCTCGGATCGACCGGTGCCGTTTCTCCCGTCGTGTGATCGTGTTCGTTGTCCATACCGTTGCGCCGCACGAAACAATTATGGCCGGTGGAGATCGTTCCGGTGGTGCGGTCCGCGACGACTGTTCACATGAAGGGCCACAGGTCCGCGTCGCGGTGGGTGGTCTGCGCCAGCCGGGGATCGTCGGCCGAACGCAGCCAGCGCACCGGCACCCGGATCGGTTCGATCGAGGGCAGGCACGCCACCCGGCCGGTGCGGTCCACGAGCGATCCCACCACGCGATATCCCTGCTTCGGCGCCAAGCCCAGGGCCGCGGCCTGGTCGTCGCTGAGCGTGACCTCGGTGTGCGAGCGTTCGATGAGCCGCAGTCCCTCGACCGTCACCGGATCGGTGTCGTAGTCGACGTTGGAGACCGTGAGCCGGAACCGGGCGCCCGTGAGCAGACTCGCCATCCACATCGACGTCCCCAGTCGCTCGCGGTCGGGATAGCGGGCGGCCGGCAGTCGATGCGGGACCAGCACTACGTAGGTATGCCCGATCTCCACGTCACGGGCGCGCATGGCCTCCAGAATCGTCCTCCCGGCGTTCCGGTGCAACGTTGCCGTTACAAGGCTCGCCGCAGCATCGACCCGCTTCGACCAGCACGTCGGCGCCCGTGGGTCACGTCACAACACGGCCCGGAAATAGCTCGCCGGGTGTCTCGGTTGTATCCGCTGTCGGCGTCCGGACAGCCCCGGGCCGCACCCTTCAGTCGCTTCGAGCGACCACTCGCCGAGAGGCGCTTGTGGGACGTCGACCTGATACGGACGCCGCCGGGAACGCCACCCGGCGGCGTTCTGCTGTCGGCTCACCGAGCGGTGACGCCGGCGCTGGCCAGATCGTCGTACACCGAGACCATCCGATCCAGGCCGGTGACCTGGATGACACGTTTGGCCGCCCCGGACGCGACCACCCGCAACCGCCGGGGAGCCACCGTGGTCGCGGCCGCGTGCAGAACGCTCAGACCGGCCGAACCCAGGAAACCCACTCCGGACAGATCGATGACCGGCGCGGCTTGGTCGGCATCCTCGAACGCCTCGCTCATCCGGTCCAGCACACTCTGCAGCTGGTCGGCCGTCATCGCGTCGACATCGCCGTACGCCGATATGACGAGCGCACCGCCGGTCCGGTCGACCTCGACGCTCAAGCCGCTGTCATCCACCAAGACACTCATCTCCTCGTCACCGCCATACATCACATTCGTATACAACCCCCGCCGCGCGAGCCCAAACCTCTTTTTTCTCCGCCTCGGCCGCGGCTGTGTGCTGTTCCGACGTCGGCCGCGCATTTTCGTGATATCCACGCGAGTGGATCCGAACGGCCGAACACTCGGGGGCGGGCCGGTAGCTTGGCCTCGCCTCGCCCCCACTCGGTCCGGCGCGGTGAGCGGCAGGTCCGAACCGATGGAGGTCTAGCAGTGAGCAACCGGGTTCCGCACGGCCGTATCTCGCGCGGCAGCAAGATGGGCCGGCTCGCTGCGGGACAGGCGCTGCGCGGGGTCGGCACCCGGCTGTCGATGGTGGGCCGCACCGAAGAAGCGCGCCGGCGCTTGAGTGAACGCTCGGCGATGCAGGCCGCCCAGCAACTGGTCACCGTGCTCGGCGGGATGAAGGGCGCGGCGATGAAGCTCGGGCAGATGCTGTCGGTGCTCGACCTCGACCTCCTCCCCGAAGAACAACGCGAGATGTTCCGCACCAAACTCGCCCAACTGCGCGACCAGGCCCCGGCCTTCCCGTTCTCCGCCATGCGCGCGGTGATCGAGAACGATCTCGGCCCGATGGCGCGGATCTTCGCCGACTTCGACGAAACGCCGATCGCCGCCGCCTCCATCGGGCAGGTCTACCGCGCGCGACTGCGCGACGGGCGAGACGTCGCGGTCAAGGTCAAATATCCCGGCGTCGACCGCGCCGTCGAAGCCGATATGCGCAACCTCATGATGATCAGCCGCCTCTGGAAGGCGGTCCTGCCCAGCGCCGCCGACGAAGAGGTGCTCGCCGAAATCGCCCGCAACATCGGCAGTGAACTCGACTACCTTCGCGAGGCCCGCACCCAGCACCACGTCGCGACCCGCTACCGCGGCCATCCCTACATCAGCGTGCCCGACAGCATCGAACACTGTTGCGGCCCCGATGTTCTGGTCACCGAACTGGTCGACGGCGAACCGTTTCAGCACATGCGATCCCTGCCCGACGCCGATCGCACCCGCATCGGTGAGCTGATCTACCGCTTCTACATCACTTCGCTGTTCACCGACCACGAGTTCTGCGGCGACCCGCATCCGGGCAACATCCTGCTCACCTCGGACGGACGACTCGCCTTCGTCGACTTCGGGCTCTACACCGCCATGAGTCCCGCCGACGTCGAACTCGAACGCGAGATCATCCGCGCCGCAGGCGAATACCGCGCCGAGCACATCTACCACTCCTGGGTCGCCCAGGGCATCGTCGATCCCGACGCCGGAGTCACGCCCGAGGAATGCCTCGGCTACATCTGGGCCGCGACCGGCTGGCACCTGATCGACGAGGACATCACCGTCACCCCCGAATTGGCCACCAGCGCAGTCGTTCTCGCCGTCGACCCCCGCGCGGCCGAGTTCCGCGGCATGCGCCACCAGCGCCTGCCACCCGAGCACGTGTTCTCCCGCCGCGCGGACCTGTTCACCTACGCCGTACTCGGACAACTGCACACCACCAACAACTGGCATCGCCTCGCCCGCGAATGGCTCTACCACGAACCACCCGCGACCGACATCGGCGCCGATATCGCCCGCTGGCGGTTCACGGCACGATCGTCGTGATCGGCACCGCGCCGGGATAGCCTCGGTCGCGGGCATGCCAGCACAGGAAGCCGTCGGTGTCGGCCGACAGATCGGTCACCCACCAGCGTTCCATTCCGTCACACAGATCCATATAGGTGCAGCAATCGCGCAATTCCGTGAACGAACCGCGCTGCCGCGCCGCACGTACGAGTGCCGCGACGATCCGCCTGGCCGGAGGATGCCCGTAGACGACCCAGCCGTATCCGTCCTCGAGCGGCTGGAGCCGGACACCGTAGAAGTGGCGGCCGAACAACCGGCCGACCGTGGAATCGATTGCGTAGCAGTGCACATCGCGCATGGGCGCCTCCGAATTCGTCGTCGACACCGAACGCGGCCGCGGCCGCGCGGTATCGGGCCTCGAGAGCCGAGATGCCCACCGGGTGGTGGTCGATCCACCCGGTGGGCACGGCCGCCGCGCTGGGACGGCTGCGTTGGGGAGTGTCGGTAACACCCACCGCTGTCCCGCGGCGGAGGGTGCCCGCCGGTGCGCCGGGAGGTCCACGACTCCTCCCGCACACCGGCGAGCGGGCATCAGGGGGTCACAGTTTGCCGCCGCCACCCACCAGCCACGGGTTGAAGCTGCAGGTCAGCGCCGGAGTCTGGGCCGGATCGAGGGCATGCAGGATGATCGACAACACCCGCGGCGAGTACATCATGGTCAGGTGATCCGACACGTCCTGCTCACATCCGTCCTGCAGGGTGATGTTGTCGACCGTCGCATCCGGGCCGGGCTTCAGGAACGTCAGATCGTAGGGGTTGGTGATCTCGTCGTAGCGGCTGCCGACCACCGTGTAGTCCACCCCCGGCATGGTGTCGCCGCCGGCATTGAGCTGGTTGACGAAATCCGAGCCGATCGTCTGCTGAATGCCCGCGTGACCGACGAAGATCTCCACCAGACCCAGCACGTCGATGCCGAGATTGTTGATCATCCGGCCGAGCGCGCCGATACCGTCCAGTGAGGTGCCGTGGTTGGTGGCGCCGAAGGTCATCATGTGATGCACCTTCGCCGCACCACCGTCGAACTTCAGATACCACCGCGACATCGCACCGCCCTGGGAGTGGCCGACCAAATTCACCTTCTGGGACCCGGTCGCCGCCAGCACCCGATCGACGAACTGCGCCAACTGCTTCGACGAGTCCTGGATGTAGCCGGTGCCGTTGGTTCCCGGCAGCACCGATCCCAGGCCGCCACCCTGGATCAGGTTCGACTTGCCGTAGTTGAACGTGAACACGCAGTAGCCGGCGTCGTGGATCGGCTGGCTGATGTAGGAGAAGTTGTCGTAGGCGTTCTCCCACGTCCCGTGCACCAGCACCACCGGCTCCGGATGCGCCGCGGTCGGCTTGCAGTTCCAGTCGTTGGTCCCCGGCGGCGCCACATCCGGATGCAGCAGCCCGTAGCCGAAAGCTGCCAGGAACGAACTCTGCGCCGGACCGTAACCGACTGTGTCGCTGGATGTTCCACCCGACGAGCCCGAACTCGAACCGGAGCCACCGTAGCAGTCACCGGAACCGTTGCCCGAGCCCGCGCCACTGCCCGAGGTGCAGGCCGAACCGGTGCCCGAGCTACCGCTGTCGGCGATCGCGTGGGCGGACCGATTCTTCAACCCGTGCGTGATCATCTCCGCGAGCTGCTGCTCCTGCTGCTGATCACCGACCGGGTCGGCGCCGGCGCCTACGCCGGTCAGCCCCACGGTGAGCGCGGCGGCCGCCGCGACAATGGCCGCACTCGTACAACTGCGGCGAATACTTTTCTTCATGGTGTTCCTGACATCGTCGAATTCGCTGCCCGGAAAGTCGCCGATCGACGTTTCCGGAATTCGCGAGCAAACGCTACGGAGACAATCGAGCGCGCGGCGACGGTTGTGGTGATGTCTTCATGGGTTCACCAAACTATTCAGGGACCGCCATGAATCCACACAGTCGATTCGTTCGGGGCCAGGGATATCGCGCGAGGGATATGCGAGGGCTTGCGGGAATTCGGTGATCACGGGTCGGGTGTGCATTCTTTCCGGCGCGGTCCAGCTGCGACTCGACACCGGAAGTGGGATTCGATCGTGTTTCGGGATCGGCCACCCCCGAACGCCTTTCGCGCGGAGTGGCGATCGATGCCGGGGGCCTGGTACCGATTCCGGCGTGACGCGGTCGGCCACGTGATGCGGAGCGGGCACCAGATCGGCACGGACGACGGCCCGCGGGACAACTGGCCACCCGGACACCGGGATGAGGAAAGCCGGGGGCCGGGAGGCCGGACCGGGAGGCCAGGGAGGCCGGAACGCGAGCTTCGCGCAAAAGTGAGCAGTAAGACAGTTATGCGCGTTCGACACTCTCGGATTCGCCCGGAGTCGGGCCATTTTCGCACTTCGAAGCGCTGTCGGTTACCAGCAGCACGGTCCGCGAATCCGAGTAGAAGGTGAGCGAGAACTCGCATTAATCTTCGATTCCTGGACCGGCGGCAACATGCCGGCGGCCGGACACCACCCCGCAGTCGGGACGAGGAGGTCACCCGTGACGATCCGATCAGCGCCGGAAACTTCGATCGCGCACGCCTCGAGCACCGGGCTCATCACCGCCGACGACGCCGAATGCCTGGCCGATCTCCTGCTGTCGCATCTGCGCACGAAGATTCATCCCTTCACCGCACTGCCTCGCCCACTGCTCGACGGGGACGTGAAGGCCGTGATCCGCGTGTGCATGCGGTGGGCGAGCGAACGCGGCAGCGCGCCCGCAACGGCCGACCCGGCGACGTTCTTGCAGGTCGCGGCCGCTCGATGGGCTCGCGCCGACCTGCCGATCGAGAAGGTGCTGCACGCGATGCACGTCGCGTTCGCGGAAGCCCTCGAGGTTGTCGTTCCGCGCTCGGGCGAGCCGAGCGGCGCCCGCGTCATCGCGTGGACAACGGCCGCGGTGGAGTTGTCCGACCTGTGCACCGGGGCCATCAGCAGGGCGTACGTGCGCGAACTGAAAGCCGCCTCCGGCGACCACCACACCGCCGTGCACACGCTCACCTCGGCGCTGCTCGCCGGGCACGCGAGCTCGAAAGTGGCGCGGGAATGCGGCATTCCGATCGCCGACGAGTACTACGTACTCGCCGTCCGGGTGGCCCCGCATCCGGACGAGAACCGCCCGGGTCTCGATCGGCACGTGGTCGCCGGCCGCAAGCTGCGCCGCATCCAATCGGCGCTGACCCGCCAATTCCAGGACCGCGCACTGGCGATGCTGTCGGTGGACGGCGGGACCGTCCTGCTGCCCTCCGGCGTCTGCACCGAACCCGAACTCGCCCACGCAGTCGAGGTGGTGGCCGACTATGCCGCCGCGCCGGTCACCGCGGTCGTGACCCGATGCGCCACCGACGCCATCCCCGCCGCCGCGCGGCGAACACACGAACTTCTCGACACCACCGAATCCCTCGGAATCGGCCCCGGGCTACACAAATTCGACGACCTGGCGCTGCAATATCAATTGACCCGCCCCGGAATCGGCCGCCGAATATTGGAAAATCGCATCGCCCCGCTCGACGATCACCCTGAACTTCTGCGAACGCTGCACGTGTTCTTCCACACCGATATGAATCGGCGGCGAACCGCACGGCAATTGAATATCCATCCGAACACCATCGATTACCGGCTTCGCCGAATCGGTCAATTGACGGGTTTCGACCCTTCCCGCAGCCAAGGTCTGTGGTATCTGCGTTCGGCTCTCATCGCCCGCGCCGCCGGCACCCCGTTGACAGCCGCATCGGAGTTCCCGGCTCCCGCGGAACAGCCACGCCGCTCCGCCTGAGCCGGCACGCGCCTGGTGATCAGGCGCCGTGGTCGATGCGCAGCGTCATCAGTTCGGGCCAGATCTGCGACCAGGGACGAATCGGGCCCCAGCACAACGACACCCGGATGCCGTAGTTCACCCAGCTCACGCGCATCACCACCGTCGCAACCGTCAACACCACCACCGGCAACCGCAAAACCACCACCCACCCCGGCGCCACCCGATCCGAGAAATAGGCCGGCAACGGCACCAACGGCCCCTGTTCGGCATAACTCCACGACAACCGCCGCCCCCCGGCACCATGTACAACTCGTCCCCCCACAGCGGATACCGACCCAACCGCGCGGTCGACAGCACGAGCAGTCCGCCACCGAGGATCGACAACTCACGTAATGCGAACGGGGGCAGGTGATCTGAGGTGTGTGATCCGGCAGTGTCAATGGCGGCGCTCATCTGCGACCCTCCAACCGTACAGACCCGACGGACCGCATATCGGCAGCCCTAGAACCGGGCCTGCCCGCCGCCGACGTCACCCCTGGATGGTCGTCGTGCCGTCGCCCATGGCGGCCGGGTCGTAGGCCAGCAGTTCCCAGCAGTGACCGTCCGGGTCGTCGATCGCCCGGTTGTACAGCCAGCCCATGTCCTGGGCCTCCCGCGGTTCGGTGGCACCCGCGGCCAGCGCCGCGGCGGCGAGGCGGTCCACTTCTTCACGCGACCCGGCGGCCAGCGCGTTGATCACCTCGATCGGACCGTCCGCGGTGTCTCGCTTGGTGAAGGTCGCGAATGTCTCGCGCGTCATCAGCTGCACCACGACCGCGTCGGCGAAGACCACCTGGGCGGAGGTGTCCCCGGTGAAGTCCGGGTTGATCGTTCCCCCCATCGCCGTGTACATCTTCTTGCTCGCCTCCAGGTCGGTGACCGGCAGGTTGACGTAGATCTGCGTGAATGCCATGACGTGCCTCCAAAAGTGTTCGGTATGACGGGCTTCCGGCGTCACCGCACAATTTAGGGGCGCACCTCGACCTCGGTCTTGTACAGGAGCGACAGCATCTCCTCGTCGTCGGCGCGCCGCAGCTGGGACGCCGTGCGGCCGGTGAACCGCGTCAGCGAACGCGCCAGGTGTGGCTGGTCGTGATACCCCGCCCGCTGCGCGACTTCGATCGCCGGCACCCCTTGCCGCAGCAGCAGCACGGCCTGCCTCGCCCGCTCGATCTGCCGGATCGCACCCTGCGTCAGCCCGGTCGCCGCGGCCACCCGCCGCTGCACCGATCGCGGAGTGACCAAAGTGCTGCCATCACCGCGCAACACATCGGTGACCAGCGGATCACGCACCAGCAGTCCGGCGCGAACCAGGCGGTCGACAAAAACGTCGGCATTGTCGTAGGCCGGGATTTCCCATTCCTCGCCCTGCAGCACGAACGAGCGGGCCGTGGTGTGCGGACTCGACACCGCGGTGTCGACCAGCCCCGGCACCGGCATCGGCGCGAGAAACGCGCCGTGCCGGAAGATGATTCCGAGCGTTTCCCCGGTACCCGGCCCCAGCTCCACCACCGTGGGACCGGTCTCGGGACCGCGGACCGAAACGTGCGTCTGCCCACCGTCGCGCCACACGACCAGCTCCCAGTTCGAATTCGCGACGGACCGCATCCGCGCCGGTACCGCCCCGGCGACCGGCCCGGCCCGATAGACCAGCTCGACATAGGCGGAATCGGACGGGCGCAGCTCGATACCATCGGCCGGTTCGAAGCTCACGGCCAAGAAGCTAACACGGGGCAGGCGCGCCCGAAGCCGGTAAATAACGGCCGGCGTGCCCAGCCGATCCCGAAGGAACAAGGCGTGCGGTCGGTCAGCTTCCGAGGCCGACGCCGAGCAACGCGGTCACGATGCCGACACTGACGTCGACGAGCCGGTCTCTGTCGATCGTCAGGTGCGCGTCGATCCACTCCAGGTACACAGCCGTCAGCGCGCCGGCCAACGCGGTGCCGATGGTGGCGAGGACGGCGTCGCTACTGGCGAACAGCGCCTCGGCGCCACTGCCGAGAAGCGGTGCCACCGCCCGCACCGCCTCGGGTGTGCGCGCGGTGATGTGCCGGCGCAGCATGTCGTCGGCCAGCGGCTCCCGCAGCAATACCCGCGCCCGGCGCGGATCCTCCTCGAAGAAATCGGCGCACGCTTCCAGCGCCGCCCGGATCGCCGCCTGCGGATCGGTATCGGGCGTTATTGCCGAAAGTCGTTGCCGCAGTTCGCCTTCAACGCGATCGTAGACGGCGGCGACGAGCGATTCGCGACTGTCGAAACTCTCGTAGAAGTAGCGAGGGCTCAGATTCGCCTGCCGAGTGACCGCGCGCATGGTGACCGCGCCGGCGCCTGCTGTGCCGAGCAGGTCGAAAGCGCAGTCGAGCAGTTGCTCGCGACGTTCGTCCGAACGGTCCTGCAGCGTCTGGCCGCGCCAGAGTTTGGGAGCACTCACCGATCCATCCTCGCATCCGCCACGGACACGTATTGACATCATGTGATTCTACATGAATCATATGATTCACCTTGACCGGCTCGGGACCGCAACGCCGTGGGCGACTCGTCGTTCATCGCGGTACCGAGATTCCTGGTGGTACACGCCCCCGCTCACAGAAAGCGGCGGCATTTGTCGTGGTGAAAGGGTGTTCATGTTCAACGAGGAACAGTTTCAGCAGGCTCTGCGGCAGCCGCGGTTGTCGAAGCCGGTTCCGGAATTCCTCAATTCCAATCGGGCAGTACCGATCCGGGCGATCCCCGAAGCCGAGCTACAAGCCACCACCCTGCAATGGTTCGACGACTTCGAACGCAAACTCGAGCTCTACAAAGGCTTCGGCGTCGACGTCAGCTGGCTGATGGAGTGGGCGAAGAAGTACTGGTGGAGCTTCCTGGTGCGGGATATGAGCATCAACGACGAGCTCTACGCGCCCGACATCCGCTACACCGACGTCACGACCTTCGGACGGACAATCGTCGGCATCGACGAATTCGTCGAATACAACTTCGCCTTCTTCGACGCCATCCCCGACTGGCGCTACGACCCGCTACCGAATCAGGTGTATCTGGATGTGACGCCGGAAGGAACCGTGCGCACCGTGATCAGGTACATCGGTAGCGGACACTGGACCGGGCCGCTGCGGCTGTACCCCTACGACGAGTCGGCGCCGGTGATCTACGGCAACGGGCGTTTCATCCAGTGCCCGGCGGTCGACCGCTACCACTTCAACACCGACGGACTCATGGTGGAAGGCGAGACCCTCTACGACTTCCTCGACGCCACCCAGCGCGGCGGCATTCTGCCCCGAGACGACAGCTGGCAGTTCCGGGCACTGATGGCCGCGTCGAAGATCCCCGCCGTGCTGTCCCGATTCGGGAACAAGGCGTAATGGGTGGCCGGGGCGGGGGCCTGTCCAGGCCACTGACGGGTTTCGGCGTGTTCGCCGTCGTCGCGGTCCTGGTGACCACGACGATCTGGAATACGCTCGCCCGCACCGTCTCCGCCCCACCAACACGTATTCGGCGACCTTCGGTGACGTCCTCGGACTACAGGCCGGCGACGACGTCCGGGTCGCCGGTGTGCGAGTCGGCAAGGTCGCCACGATCGCGCTCGACCGAAACAACCACGCCACAGTCACATTCATCCTCCAGCGCGGGCAGACCGTCTTCGGCGACACCAGGGCATTGGTGCGCTACCAGAATCTGCTCGGCCAACGGTATGTGGCGCTCGAACCCGGCACCAAGGGCAACCCCGCCCCGCTTCCCGACAACGGTTCGATACCGCTCGAGCAGACGGAGCCGTCCTTCGATATCTCCGGTCTGCTCAACGGTTTCCAGCCACTGTTCGAAACCCTGAACACACAGCAGGTCAACGACCTCTCCAACACCTTGATCCAGGCCTTGCAGGGCGACGGCGTATCGCTGAGCAGCTTCATCACCCAGGCAGTCGCCCTCGCCGGCGACTGGCAGCGGCGCGACGCCATCCTCGCCGACGTGATCACTCAACTCTCCACGGTCATGCAACGACTGGCCGCACGCGGCGGTGAGTTCGAAACACTGGTCACCCAGACCCGCGCGCTGATCGGCGGTCTCTACGACCAAGGCCAGGCCCTGCAAACCAGCACCACCCGGATCGCGAAGACCACCTCCGCCATGGCCGACATGTTCACCCAGGTCGAGCCGAAAATCGCTGCCGCACAGGATGCCACCACCAACGCTCTCGCCGTCCTGCTGGCCAACGGCGCCGGACTCGACCGCACCGCGGTGGACGCACAGAACATCTTCGCCGACATAGGAAAATTCAGCAGCGACGGCACCTACGGCAACGGCTTCATCTGCAGCCTCGACATCTCCCTCTACGGCGTATTGCTCCCCCGCGGCCTCATCTCCCGAATCGGCGGAGACTCCCACTCCGCCACCTGCCGCTGACGCACGCGGCGGGGTGCCGCAGTCGCGCAATGGCATCGATAGAACGATCGATCAACCGGTGGGCGTGCCAATCTGGTTGCGCTCCAACGTAACCCGTAGTTCCGCGATGGCGCGGACGGCGTCGGGGGAACCGTCGACAATGTCGCCGATCAGCTCGGCGAGGCCGGCCGCGACCGTCTGCTCCGCCGCGTCGAAGAGCAGCGCGCCGTCGGCGGTCAGGGCCAGCAGCGAGGACCGGCGATCGGACGGATTCGGTTGCCGCACAACCCATCCCCGCGCCTCCAGACGGTCGACGCCCTTGCTGGTGGCACCGACTCCGATGGCGAATTCGGCGGCGAGGTCGGCCACGCGCGAACCCGGCCGATCACGCAGGAAGCGCAGGAACTCGAACTGTGAGGTGACGATCCCGTGCCGCTCGCGCAGACGGTCGTTGAGGGCGTTGTACAGACGTGTCTCGCATCGCACCAAGTCGGCGAAGAAGCGCGTGAGGTCGACGTCACCGCCCGATTTATATTCCACGGCATATAGTGTAATGGAATCTACTTCCGGGAGGAGCACCACCATGAGTGAGCAACAGCGGGCCCTCGTCGACGCGATGCTGCGGCAGCCGCGGCCCGCGGGCCCCCGGTCCGTCGAGGCGCTGCGCACCGGCTTCGCGACGCTGATGGCCCAGATGATCGTCCCGGCCGACATCCACACCGCGCCGACGACGCTCGGCAACCGACCCGCACTGCGGGTCGAGCCGGACGACGAGCCCGGCGCCGCGACGATCCTGTACTTCCACGGCGGCGGCTTCGTCTTCGGCTCCCCGGAGACCGCGCTGTCGCTGACCGGGCATCTCGTGGCCAAGACCGGCTTCGCGTCCTACTCACTGGACTATCGGCTCGCACCCGAGCACCCGTTCCCGGCCGCGATCGAGGACACCCTCGCCGCCTACCGTGCCCTGCTCGACACCGGAACGGATCCTTCGACGATTGCTTTCGCCGGTGACTCGGCAGGCGGCGGCCTCACCGTCACCACCTGTCTGGCCGCCCGCGACGCGGGCCTGCCGCTGCCCGCCGCCATCGTCGCGTTCTCCCCCGGCCTCGACGCCACCCGCACCGGCGAAAGCATGCACACCAAGGAGGACGTCGACCCGATCTTCACCCGGCAGGCCGTCGAACACACCGGG
The DNA here is from genome assembly GCF_000720265.1 of Nocardia sp. NRRL WC-3656. Lineage (NCBI taxonomy): Bacteria > Bacillati > Actinomycetota > Actinomycetes > Mycobacteriales > Nocardiaceae > Nocardia > Nocardia sp. NRRL WC-3656. The sequence continues at coordinate 95,059 of NZ_JOJF01000011.1, forward strand.
GCCATGTACCTCGCCGGCGCCGACCCACATCAACCCCTGCTCAGCCCCGCCGTCCTCGCCGACCTCACCGGCTTTCCCCCGATGCTGATCCAGGTGGGCACCAACGAGATCCTGCTCGACGACTCGACCCGCCTCGCCGCGCGGGCGCGGGCGGCGGGAGTGGACGTCATCCTGGACGTCACCGCCGACGTGCCGCACGTGTTCCAGGCCTTCGCGGGCATGCTCGACGAGGCGGACGAGGCGCTCGACCGCGCGGCCCTGTTCCTCATCCAGCACACGCACACCAGGACACCGGCACACTGATCAGCGAACGATCCGGTCGGCGCAGCCTCACGCAAGGACGGCTGCACTATCAAGGCTTCTCGGCGCCGCCGGACACCTTCTCGTCGATGATGATCCTGCGATGCAACTCGGTGGTCATCTCGTGAATCGCTCGGGTGAGCTCGGTATTGGTCTTGAGTTCCAGCTCTTCCTCGGCGAAGTCGTGGTCGGCTTTCAGCTGCTGGAACTCCGCCGCGCGATTCTGCCCGATCATGACGAACGTCGACAGGAAGATCGCCTCCAGCGACACCACGAGCGTCAGTGTCGGCCACGGGCTGTCCTCACAGAAAAGCATCCAACCGGCGAACCCCGCCGCGTGGAGATAGACGAACGGCATCGACCCGGCGAACCGGGTGATCCAGTCGGCCACCCGCAACTGCCAGTTGTCTCTCCGCTTGGCCCGGAAGTCGACCACAACGGGATGCTGGTCGCCACGCGGTGGCTGTGACATGGGGAGCTCCTCTGCGAAATCAGGCGATGGCGGCCGCCTCCGAATGCTATCCGCGCCAGGCGAGTGCTGTGACTCAGCCGAAGGCTCCGGCCGGAGGCCGGTGAGACCGACTCCGGTGTGTGGCAGGGATTCTGTGGTGGCGAGTCGCCGTGAAGCGCTGCCGGTCAGGCGTTGTCGTGGTTTGTGGCCGTTCGATGGGGTCGTCCGGGTGCCCAGATGGTGAGAGCGATCGCGGTGATGAGGGTGAGGGCGGCGAGGGTGAGGGCGGCGAGGTGAAGGCCGTGGAGGAATGCGGTGCGGGAAACTTCGAGGAGTGGTTGCGCTCGGGGTCCTACTCTGTCGGCGAGTTGTGTTGTGGCGGCGAGGGAGTAGGCCAGCGGGGTGCGTGCGGGTTCGGGGATGTGTTCGAGGGTGGGTGTGACGGTGGACCGGTAGCCGGCGGCGAGGACGGTGCCGGCGATGGCTATGCCGATGGCGGCGCCGATTTCGCGGGCGGCGTCGTTGACGGCGGCGGCGATGCCGTGGTGGTCGGTGTCGGTTTCGGTGATGATGGCTGCAGTGGCCGGTGCGGCGGCCAGGCCGAGACCGAAGCTGATGACCAGCAGTGGAACGAGAACTCCCGGATAGCCGAAGGCGGGTGTTTGTCGGCTCATCAGCAGTAGTCCGGCGGTGAGAGCGATGAATCCTGCCGTGGTGGGCAGACGCAGTCCGTAGCGGGCGGCGAGTCGCGGGGAGAACATCGACAGGGCGACCACGCCGGCACCCATGGGCAGGACTGCGAGTGCGGAGCCCAGTGGGCTGTAGCCGAGCATCAACTGCAGGTATTGCACGTTGATCAGGAACAGCCCGAAGGTGACCAGGAATTGGATCGTGATCGAGACCGCACCGGCGGAGAATCCGCGCCGGGCCAGCAGCCGCAGTTGCAGCAGCGGTGAGCACACCCGCAATTCGGTGACGACGAAGGCCACCGCGGCGACGGTGGCCCCGGCCATGGCGGTCAGGATCCAGCGGTCGCCCCATCCGCGATCGCCGGCGGCGATCAGTGCCCACACCAGCATGCCTATCGCGGCGATCGAGGTGATCGCTCCGAGTGGATCCAACCGGATCGTGGTTGCCGCTCGCGATTCCTGCAGTGAGAACGCTGCCGCGAGCAGTATCACCGCTGCGACCGCGAGTCCGCTGAAGATGGACTGCCACGACCAGTGCTGCAGCAACAACCCGGACCCGACCAGGCCCAGCATGCCGCCGACGCCCGCGAACCCGGCCCACATACCGATCGCCCGGGGTGCGGACCGCTCGGGGAATCCCGCGGTGATCAACGACAAGGTCGACGGCATCACCATCGCCGCCCCGGCGCCGGCCACCACCCGAGCCGCGATCAGGCCGGCCAGTGCCGAAGTGAACAGCGGAACGGCGGAGGCGATGGCGAATACCACGAGCCCGGCGATCAGTACCCGGCGGCGGCCGTAGCGATCGCTGATCGAACCCGCGGGCAAGACCAGACAGGCCAGGGCCAGGGTGTAGCCGTCGACGATCGAGGTCGCCTGCACCTGCGTGGCGCCGGTGTCGGTCGCCAGCGCGGGCAGCGCCGTGTAGAGGGCGGCCATCGCGGCGATGACCAGGGCGACCGCCAGACACGATACGACCACGGTGCGCCACTGACGCCCCGACCATCGGAGCACCTGTGTGCCCGCTTCCTGCGTGAGTGACGCCATTCCGGTCTCCGTTCACAGCTCAGCGGCGACTCGGGAGCGAGCGCCGCGCACAGCTCCACCGTGTCGGCGCGGAAGTCTCACGGACAAGACATGCGAACGAAGTCGACACACACGGGCGTGCCCGGCGCGACTCGCTCGTCTCACCACTATCGACCGACGTGTGGTTTTCCCGCCGTCCGTCGGCCGGTGTCGTCTCATACTGAGACGATGGGCATGGACTGGCTGTTGGCCACGGATCGGCACGATCGCGCCGCCGACCACATCTACAGCGCTGCCACACACCTGATCATCAGCGCGGGGTTCGACAACCTGACCGTCGATTCCGTGGCCCGGCGAGCCCACTGTTCGCGAGCCACCGTGTACCGCCACACCGGCGGCGTCGCCCACCTGCGCGAAACCGTGCTCGCCCGGGCCGCCACCAGCATCATCGAGAAAGTGGAAGCCGCGATCGCCCGCCGCAGCGGCACCAACCGTACCTATACCGCGCTCACGGTCGCGTTATGCGAGGCCCGAGCCGAACCGGTCGTCACCGCGTTCCTGGGATCCGAGCACGGCCCCCGGGCTGTCACCGGGTTCTCCGAATCACCCACGCTGATCGCGCTGGTAGCCGACCTTTTGGGCACCGACCCCGACGACGCGCTCGTCGCGACCTGGTTCATACGAACCATGGTCTCGATGCTGCTGTGGCCGGCTCACCCCGACACCGAAACACAACTGCTGCAACGATTCCTGATCCCCAGCCTCGATGCCCCGCCCTGCGAGGCACCACCGGCGACAGCTCACGGCACGAGTGTCTCCGGCGCGCCACCGGGCAGATAGTTGTGCCCCGTTACGCGGACGATACCGAATTCCTTGGCACAGCAACGATCGCTCACCTACAGCGGCGCGTTCACACAGGCATTCGCTGCCGGATTCGGCCGGCCCAGGCGGCCACGACAAAGTGGGCACCACCGTTGGCCCACCGGCAGACGAAGATTCGATCAGCTCGCCTGCAGAAGATTTCAGCGATAGGCCGCACGAAAATGTCAGCGGAACGCTGTGTTCCGACCACGTCTCAACCGGCGGTTGTGGCTGCTACGGTGCCGGGCCGTGCGCGATATCGTGGTGCGACATCGGTTCCCGATATCTGGAAGAGGCGGCAGTCGAGGTGAGGCGGGTGAACCGGCGCGAGTTCTTCGGTATGGCCGGCGTGGCGGTAGCAGCCGGGGGCGCAGCAGTGGTGGCGGGATGCAGCCGGTCATCAGGACCGGGCAAGGCTGATTACACGCTACGTATCGGTCAGGGGCAGGTGGAGGTGGCGCCCGGCCGTTCGGTGTCGGCCACGCTGTACAACGGGCAGTTCCCGGGCCCGCTGCTGCGGTTCGCCGAGGGAAAACCGGTGGTGGTCGACGTCCATAACGACACCGGCACCCCGGAACAGCTGCACTGGCACGGCCAGACGGTGCCGGTGGAAGTGGACGGCTCGGGCGAGGAGGGCACACCGTTCATCCCCGCGCACGGGATGCGGCGATTGTCGTTCACGCCCGGTCCGTCGGGGCTGCGGTTTTATCACACGCACCTGATCGCCGGCGCGAACTTGGAGTTGGGCCAGTACAACGGCCAGGTCGGACCCGTTTACATCGAGCCGAAGCAGAATCCCGGTGCCTACGACCGGGAAGTCATCCTCACCCTCAAGGAGTTCGGTCCCACACTGAGCCAGGACGGGGACATGGCCGCGAACTTCCTGGCCGGTGAACCGCTCGCGGACCTGCGCGATCGAGGCGAGGCGGCGATGGCGGCCTCGCTCGCGTCGGGCCGCCCGCACGGGTACGAGGTCGGCTACGACACCTTCACCATCAACGGCCGCATGCTCGGCCACGGCGACCCGATCCGGGTCAAGGAGGGCGAGCGGGTGCTGCTGCATGTGGTCAACGGCGGCGCGACCGAGAACCGCAGCCTCGCGCTGCCCGGGCACACCTTCACCGTGGTGGCACTGGACGGCAACCCGGTGCCGAACCCGGCGCGGGTGCCGGTGCTGTGGCTCGGTGCCGCCGAACGTGTCTCGGCGGTGGTGGAGATGACCAACCCCGGCGTCTGGATACTCGGTGACCTGTCCGACGACGACCGCGCCAACGGCATGGGCATAGTCGTCGAATACGGCGGCCGCGCCGGTGAGCCGCAGTGGGCTCCGCCGCCGCCGTTCACGTGGGACTATCGCCTGTTCACCCGGCCCGCCGCCAGCACGGCGTCGCCGGATCAGCAGATCGAGCTGCTGATCGAGAAACGCAACGCCGACCGTGACGGGTTCAACGTGTGGACTCTCAACGGTGCCGCGTTCGACATGAACACCGGCGCACCGGCGTTCGACTTGGCGCGCGGGCGCCGGTATCGGTTGCTGTTCCGCAATGCCACCGACGACATCCATCCGATTCACCTGCACCGCAATACCTTCGAGGTCACTCATATCGCCGGGACACCGACCGCCGGGTTGCACAAGGATGTGGTGATGCTCGGCGGCTACCAGGAGATGGCGATCGATGTCGTCGCCGACGAGACGGGGGCGTCGCTGCTGCACTGCCACCAGCAGCTGCACATGGACTACGGGTTCATGGCCTTGCTGCGCGTGAGCTGAGCGCGGCCGGGCCGGCGGCGCGCCCAGCGACCCGCCCTGCAACCATCGGTGCGGCTACACCCCAGGGGTATGCGGCCACGGGTTCCAGAATTCACTCGTCGATTTCGTCACCGAGCGTCGACGCGCCGCGCAATCCGGCGGCGAAGCACACATTTGTCATCATGCGTCCCCAACCCTGGAGGCGATGCGGTAAAACTATTGGCGCAGACCTTCTTTCAGCTGTCGAGCCGCGATAGTGGCCAACGGCTGGGGCAGGAATGTGGCGGCGGGCCAGTGTGCGGTCTGTTCGCCAGGTCGGGGCACACAGACGCGAACCATGCGGGTGTTCGCGCCGCGCAGATCTGGAGAACAGATGTTCACGATGGAAACCGCCACCAAGTACGTCACCGGCCTCATCGAGTCCACCGGCGCCGCACTGGCCACCGACTTCGACGTTCCCGCCATCGTCGACACACTGCACCGCCTGGTCGAGGACTGGGACTTCGACATCATCGACCGGCGCACCTTCTGGGCCGTAGTCGCCACCCACATCCTCGTGCCTCGCGCCAACTCCGCGACTCACACCGGCTCCCCCGTTGCGTCGCTCGCTCTCGTGAAGGATCCGATGCCGGTCTCAGTGACCCCAGCGCGACGGTGATTGCCCGACCGGCCAGCCGGCGTGATCACCCTAGCTGGGCCGCCGCGAGCTCTGGCTCCTCCCGTGTAGCCCAGTGCATTCACCTCCACATGACGGCCCGGCGACACAGCTTCCCGTACGCCCACACGATCGATGACCGTCTCCCACTGTCGACCACAGGGCCCCGGCGGACCGAACCGCCGGGGCCCCTCATTTGCCTGCGCCTGCTGACCGGCAAGTTTGTGGTGTGAGCCGACGGACCCTGTACTCGGCAGATCACTCTGGGACGGGCAGCCGCCCCTTCTCCGAACTGAACGGCCATGACCATCCCGGCGTCGTCCGAACACACTCTCGAGAGTGAGATCAAACCCAAGCGGGTCGTTGCTCGCTGGTGGCTGGCACCAGTCACGATCACTGGATTGTTCATGGCGCTCCCGCTCGTGGAGGCAAGACGCCATGGCCGGCCTCGGATTCGGGGCCATATGCGGGTTCGGCGCGCTGACGGCAGGACTGTGCTTCGGTATGCGGTTCAATCTGGGGTTGCCTGCCGTGCTCGCGGTCGGGCTGCTCGGTGGACTTGCCGCGATGCTCGCTTTACCCCCCGCAATTACCGCGTCGTGGCCAACCTTCTGTTTCCAGATCGAGCTGGCCCTACGGCACCGAACGCCGGTGCGGCTCATGCGGTTTCTGGAGGACGCAAGGGAGCGAGGCGTGCTACGCACAGTGGGACCGATTTACCAGTTCCGGCACGCCGAGCTTCGGGATCGATCGGCTGCTAACGTGAGCAAGCCTGAGTAGGCGACCGGGCAGGATCAAGCCGAGACAGCCCACTCCGGCGGGTCACAGGGCATCGAGAGCCTGTTGGAAGGCTTGCTCGTGGGCCTTTTCGTCGGCCGCAATCTCTCGAAACAGGTCGGCCGCCCGAGGGTTTCCGGCCTTGTCGGCCTGGGCGGCATAGTCGGGATACATCGACTCGGCTTCGTGCTTCTCCCCTGCTATCGCGTCGGTGAGATTGGCGGCGACGTCGGAGGCCACCAGTCCGGCCGGCGTCGCTTGTTCGGCGAAGTGCTCGTCGAGCTCCACCTGGGCGGTGCGGGAGAACAGCTGCGCGATCTGCGGGTTCCCCGCCTCACGAGCCTGGCGGGCATATCGGCTGTATTTCGCGAAGGCGAACGCCTCCCCCTGCATGGCCGTGCGCAGGTTGGCCAGGGTCGCACCCGACGACTTCGCCGGTCCCGGCGTGATCGAAGTCGCGGTGACATCGGGCCCCGCCGGAACAACGGCGCCCGCGGGACCGGTGAGGGTCGCCAAGGCGATCGTGAAGTCGCGTGCGTGCGCTGCTTCATCGCCGGCGATCGCGGAGAACAACTGCGCCGCCGCAACGTCACCCGCCGCTGTCGCCTGTGCGGCGAAGCCCGGGTACATGGTCGTCGATTCAGTGGATTCGCCGGCGATCGCGTCACGCAGATTCGCCGCGGTGTCACCACCCAGACCGACCAGATCAGCCTCGCGAGTGAAATGATCCGACAGCTCGGTCTGTGCCGCGGTGCGGAATTCCTGCGCTACCCGAGGCTCGCCGCTGTGCTGGGCCTGATCCGCATACGCCCGGTATTTCGCATGGGCGAATGCTTCCCCGTGCATCGCCGCCACGGCGTTGGTTCGGGTCGACTCGGCGGGAACGGACTGCGACTGCTGTGGCGACGCGGTTCGCTGTGGCGTACCCGAACACGCCACCACCGGCACCAGAAGCGCGGCACACATCGCTATCGTCAGTCGCGACTTATTGTGCATTTCTGCTCCTTTCGATCCCGCAGGGGTGGAACAGGATCCGGAAGTCCAGCCGCGCCGGATGATCAGCGCTCACGCGCGACCAGCGCACGCCGCGAGTCCGAAAAGCGCCCCCATCGCAGTCACCTCTCGCCCAGCAAACGGAAACAATTCCATCGTCGCCGCCACTCTGTTCGACGCCCGCAGGCCGAAGTCACCGATCAACGAGCCTTACGCCACGCCACGCGGTGACCTTGGACCCCGAGCGATGGCTAACCTCACACCCACCACCGCGAGTCTTCGGTACGTTGTTCGAGGCCGCGCAGCATCATCCGCTCCCAGATCGGACTTTCCGGCGCCAATCGGTCCAGACCCAATTTGCGTCTGGGCGATATCGATCAACGCCAGCGGTTCACCCGGGGAAATACGACCGGTGTACTCGGAACGAGAGCGACCCGGCTCGGCGATATGACATCCTGCTGGTGCGCGCAGCCGGTCTGCCCCGCGGTGCGCTCTACCACCACTTCGACGACAGGAAGGACCTGTTCGACGCGGTCATCGAAGTCTGGAACACCAAGCGGCCCAACGCATTCGAGCGGCGATGATCTCTGCCTCCGACCCGGTCGAGCGACGCACACGTGCGGTGGGAGGCGACATCGAGGAGGCGATTGTTCGCCTCGAAGTCGAGTTCGAGGACCAGCTGCGTCGCTCTCCTGGCACCTTCACGGGTGAGTGGTACATCGCTGAGGCCGAGCCGGAATGGGATTGCCGCGATGTACCACTCGTCGTGTCGACGGCCGGGTCAGGCCATGACGGAGACGCGGTCCGTGTCGGTCACGGGCCCGGACCGAGAATCCGTGCGTGCGGCCGGCCGGACCGGCAGGCTGGTCAAGCCGTGAATCAACAGGCTCTTTCGCCACGTCAGATCGCTGAATTCGCCGTCGAGCGACAGATCCGGGAAAGTGGCCAGCAGCCTCTTGATCGCGGTCGTGGCCTCCATTCGTGCCAGGGCGGCACCGAGACAGTGATGGATGCCGTGTCCGAAGGCGATGTGCCGGCTCTCGGGTCGTTCGAGGTCGATGCGGTCCGGCTCGGCGAACCGGGCGGGGTCGCGATTGGCGGCGGCGAGCGAGATGAGGATGAATTCGTCCGCGTCGATGTCCTGATCGCCCAACGTGATCGCAGCGGTGGTGTACCGGGCCGTGGCCAAGTGCAGCGACCCCTGGCAGCGCAGGATCTCCTCGACGTAGGCGGGTATCGCTTCGGGGTCCGCGCGCAACCGCTCGGCGATCGCGGGCTCGCGCAGTAGCTCGAGTACCGAGTTGCCGATCAGATTGACCGTGGTCTCATGCCCCGCTATCAGCAGCAGGAGCAGCATGGCGATGAGTTCGTGCTGGTCCAGCCGGTCCTCGTGGTCTTTCGCGATGATCAGTTGGGAGAGCAGGTCGTCACGGGGGTCGTCGGTGCGTTCGGCGATCAACTTCGTCAGGTAGGTGAAGTATGTGACCCCGGCGGCGGCGCGTTCCTCGTTCGTGGCCGTGTCGCTGACGACCACGGCGGTCCACGAGCGGAAGTCTGCCTTGTCGTCGTCGGGCACCCCGAGCAGCTCGCAGATTACCGCGATCGGCAGCCGGAAGGCGTAGCTGTCGATGAGGTCGACAGTCGTTCGCGCGCTGATGTCGTCGAGCAGAGTGTCGGCGATCGAGGTGATTCTCGGTTGCAGATCGCGGATGGCGGGACCCGCGAACGCCTTCGCCACGAGGCGGCGCAAACGCGTGTGCTGTGGTGGATCGGCGAACAACATGTTGTCGCTGATGGCGGTGTTGAACATCTCGGCCGCACCGTTTTTGGCCAGCACGGCCTGTCCTTCGGGCGACCCGATGCGCTTGCTGATGGTCGGCTCCGCCAAGGCTTGCCTGGCCACGTCGTGATCGACGATCAACCAGCCGACCACACCGTCCAATCGAATGCGATGGAGGGGACCGCGCTCGCGCAGCGCCCGATAGGTCGCATGCGGATCCTGGTAGAACTCGTCTGTCAGTTCGAGGATCTCCATCTCGGCTGTCACCGGCCACCACCGGCCGACGAAACCATGGCCGAGCTCGAACATAGGTAATGCACTGTCCCTCAGTCCTTTCGACGAACATTCTGACTTGCGGCCGATGCGGTCCGGGACGAGTAATCGATCAGGGGTGCATCGGTGAGAGGTCGAGCAGTTTCGATCGGGTGAAACAGGGAGGCCCCGGCCACGGATTAGCCATGGCTACCGTCCAGTAAACATCCGGGTGCCCGAGTGGCTTCCGCGTGAACATCGCATCGAAATGCGCTGCTCGCACGCCAGGGCTGTTCGGAAGTCGTTGAAGCGGAGTCTTATTCGGAACCAGAGAGCGAAACAGATGGTAGCTCGGCGTCATCGGCGAACGCCTCCTTGCCGCTACCGTCGATCAGCACGGTGTGATCACGACTTCGTGGCGAAACATCACGACGCCCGCAGTCCCCGGCGTTCGACACGGTGGATGACGGTGGTATGCGGGCGTCGGCGAACTCGGCGGCGATAGTTCAGTGGGACAGCTTGATTCGCTCGGCCGAGTTCTCCAGTGCCGCGACCACTTCCTCGGTCAGGGCGGACGATATCGCCCGCGCCGCGCAGTCGTCGGTCAGGCCGACGGCCTGTCCGGCGGCACGATTCATGTGGCCGGCCACCGAGTTCTCGCGCGTCGCCTGCGCCGTCGCCGAGTCGATCTTCACGACCCACCGGCGGATCGAGAACGAACGGGCGACCGCCGCCGGCTGAACCTGCTCATGTCGAGCAAACTACCTCGCCGACCGGACGCCCGAACAGTGCTGTCTAGAGATCACCCGAGTAGTCCTGGCTGATCCAGCGGTCGGGGCGGATGGTGAACAGTACGGAGTCGTTGCCGTCCATCCGGTCCGCGAAGGCGCGGCCCTCCTCCGGACCCAGATAGCGGCTGGCGATGCTCACCCGCGCGTCCCGGGGCGAGGGGGTGGCGGCCTCGACGACCGTGCCCTCGACGATGACGTACTGATAGGGCAGCTCTTCGCGCTGCACCGTCAGTGTCACCACACCGGCTTCCCGCACCAGCCTGGCCTTGCGGCGTGCCGCGCCGGTGTTGATACGAATATTGCCGCCCGGGGTGTAGTCGTACCAGATCGGCGCGGTGGCGGGCGGACGCCCGTCGGTAGCGGCGACGGACAGCACTCCGATGTGCTTGCCCGCCAGGAACTCTTGACGCTCGGCTTCCGAGAAAGGTTTCGGCATAAGACGTCGAACGGAGCGGGCTGCGACGTTATTCCGGTCGAACGCGCGAATCCCACTGGGCGAGGACGGTCCGCAAGGTCGCCACCAGCGCAAGCGGTTGATCCATCATCGGGTGATGACCGGCCTCGGCCAATTCGACCACCGTCGCGGGTCGCCCGAACAAGCTCGCGATCTCCAGCGCCCGCTCCCGGGTCACCAAACCGCGTTCGCATCGGATGTACAGCACGGATGCGTCCACGGCCCACAGCGAGCCCAGCGGTGGGATACGCCCGTTTTCGAGGCGCTTGCGCAACATCTCGGGATCGAACTTCCAGCCCCACCCGGCACCGGTGTCTCGCACCGATTCCTCCGCCACGTGCCGCGCGACGTAAGGAAGCAGAACCGCCTGGTCCGGGACGGTTCGAAACCGGCCACAAATCTCTTCCCGCGTCGGGTACGTCTTCGGCCGGTGGAGCAACTGCCGGACGATGGACTCTTCCGACGGCTCCTGAAACGGAGAATCGATGACGACCAGACCCGCGAGCGATTCCCGATGCCGAGCAGCCGCCACGGCGCTCACTCGCCCACCCATGCTGTGCCCGACGACGTACGGCCGTCCGGCTATCCCGCCGGCCTCGGCAGCGGCCATCACCTCGTCCGCCCAGCCCTCGATCGGATACCGGGACCGCACGGCGCTGTCACCGTGACCGGACAAATCCAGCGCCACCACGCGATGCGTACCCGCCAACAGCGGAGCGATGTGGTCCCACCAGCCCGAATGCGCCGATCCGCCGTGCACCAGCACCACACCGGCCGTCCCCGCCCGGCCCCAGCACCGCAGATGAACGACACCGCCCCCGACGTCGACCTCACGATGTTCGGGCAGTTCCGCAATGGCCTGCGTAAACCATCCCGGTACCGTGACACCCGCCCCCGCCGTCACTACCATCGCCGCCTCCTTCGCCCGGGCCCGCACCTCGGACCATATCGGCAGGTGTACGTAGCGGCGGCGCCACCGGTGGTGCAACAAGGGTTTTGCTAGATCCCGAGCACCCTATCCCGCCATGTCCGAGACGGATCGGCGCTGACATCCGAACGCTGCGGGAGCGATTTCGAGCCGCAGCAACAGCAGTTTGTCCTGCAACTCAACTTCTCTGTGCAGCAGTACAATTCGGAAACCGATCCAGCAGCGCGGTGTCGAACGCCGCCACCGCTCGGTGTGACAGACCGGGCGAGGCGAAATTTTCGCCTGGGTGACGCCACAAATGTTCCGCCGAGTGGTCAGCACGGTGGTCGACAACACCTGTGGTGACCCCGAGTGGTCCGCGCGAGAGAGGTTCGATGCACCGAAGAAACCGTGGGACGAGCCCACCAGCCACGGGACGGTTCCACCCTTGCGAAGTTCGCAGGCAGCATTCTGCGCGTTGGCACACTCTAGGCACACTGGCGGCCAACAATGACTCTCAACCGGAAACAAGAAATCCCCTCCGACGCTGGTCGGAGGGGATCTCTCGGTCGGGCTGACAGGATTTGAACCTGCGACCACTTGACCCCCAGTCAAGTGCGCTACCAAGCTGCGCCACAGCCCGTTGCTCCCGCTTGCGGGTGCTCGAAGAGATTACCTCACTACCCCCTTGTTGGAGCAAATCGGCTGCTTGTGGGCAATCCCGCCCGGGAGGGCAAGCGGAGCGCCGTCCCTGATGCGGCTCGTCTGGCCGGCGTCAGCCGAGGCGGACGGCGGCTACAAGTCAGCGGCGGCAGGGTCACTTTTCGCCGATGCGCCGGCACGATGACGAGCCGAATTAATCTGCCGCTCTTCCGAAGTCGCCGTGTGGCAGTCTGGAAGTTCGTTCCACGAGCGTCGCGGGGGCTGCCATGGGCTACTGGTTCGTCGCCATGGTCTTTCTCTGGGGCGGGATGGGTGGTCTGCCTCTGAGTGCCCAGGCGGCTCGATTCGGTCTGCGCTTCGCTCGGGACGGGGTCGTGGTAGCGGGGCGGATCGTCGACGTCGAGCGCAGTCACCGGGCGGTTCTCGACCGCAACGGCACCGAAACGATCGTGGAGTATTCGTCTCCGGTGGTCGCCTTCCGCACCGCCGACTGCCGGGAGATGCGGGAGGCGGCGATCATCGCGCGAGCGCGCACGATGGCCGGCCGCTACGAGGACCGGTTCGTCGCCGTCTCGCAGCGTGGCCAGTGGCAGGGCCGGACGCGGACGCCGGGTGAGGCCGTCCAGGTCAGGCACCTCCCGGACACGCCGGAGCGGTTCCGTATCGACGGCAAGCCCGGCACTCCTCTCCTCTGGTTCCTGCCGCTGTCGCTGGCCCTCCTGAGCACACGCTCGACGACCACCCCGAACTGCTGGCGACATTGCGCTGCCACATCGCCACCGGCCTCAACCGGCGCCGCACCGGGAAGACGCTGAACCTGCACCCCAACACCGTGGACTACCGGCTGCGACGCATCGCCGAACTCACCGGCTTTCACGCGCACCGCTATCCGGACCTGTGGTACCTGCGGTCCGCGCTGGTCGTGCACAGCGTCCGGTCGGCCCGACCCTGACACCGCGCTTGCGAGCCCGGCTGCTCGGTAGTTGCGGCCTCCTGTGCACCCGACCAGCGACGCCGGAGGGTCTTGGTGAAAATAACGGAGACCGTCGCCTCGGACCTCCTGACCTCGCCGGCGGTTCTAGCGTCTGACCAGCATCGGTACCGCTCAGGTATCGGGTGGATCAGCAGAGGAGACTGCGCAGATGGGACTGTTCGACAGGGAGAGGCCGCGCCACGTCCGCGAGATAGCTGCGGCCTCCGCAGTCGCGTCGATCGCCGCGACGTTCGCCGTGGTCGGGATCTCGGCGGCCACGCCCGCGGCGGCGCAGACGACGTGCACCGATGCCGACGTCGTCGTCGCTCGCGGCACCGGCGAACCGCTCGGCGCCGATCCCGGCCTCGGCGCGGTCGTGGGCAATCCCGTGTATCACGCACTCGCACAACGCTTGTCGCGCTCGCACAGCGCCTATCGGGTCCAGTACCCGGCCAGTCCGGTCGAGCCGTGGTCGGTGCAGCAGGGCAATCGCGACCTGGTGACACATGTGACCGACGCGGCGAAGGCCTGCCCGAACCAGCGCTTCGTCCTGGTCGGTTACTCACAAGGCGCGAACGTGGTCGACAATTCGATCGGCATCAGCAGCGTGGGCGCGAAGGTCGGCGGGCCGATCGTGGCCACCCTGCCCGCGGCGGTGGCGCCGAAGATCGCGGCGATCCTGTTGTTCGGCAACCCGATTCGCGGTATCGGTCACAGCGTCACCGGCCCCTCTGCGGACCGCACCTACGACACCTGCACCGCGAACGACCCGGTGTGCGACCCCAAAGGCACGAGCTGGAAAGTGCACCGGACCAGCTACACCGCCACAGCGGATGAGGCTGCGGACTTCGCCGTCGCCCACCTGTGAGGCACGGAATACGCTCCGGAAAAGGTCGCTGCGTCCGCAAAGTCTTGTGCCGGTGAGCTTTCCGATCACCACAGACCACCACCCGCCCAACCGCGTCCTGCGTGGTCGGGCGGGTGGTGAGGGGCCGGGGTCAGATGCCGATCACGCCGCGCATCTGGCCGAACCAGCCCACGACCATGTTCACGATCTGAGACAAATCACCGATAATCATCGAGTTCCTCCTTTCGGTGACAGTTGCGGACTGCGCTTTTCGTCATACCCGGGAGGTCCGGGAATTAACGTCTTCTGTCCGCCCTCGTCGGCACGAGTTTCGTCCTACTCCACGGAAACGAATAGACGGCAGTTGGACATTCGATCACCAGCCCCCGAGCGTCCGTGCCGGTGGCAGCCGGATCCGCAGAAGAACAACCACTTTCGCGCCTGGCCGGAAACGTTTGCATGACAAACCGTTTCGCCCCATACTCCGCTACCGGCATTCACCGACCGCCACCGCGGTTCTCCCCGCGGAGCCCCGAGGTGGATTTGAGAGGTTTCGCCTCGCCCACCGCCTCACCGCCGCGCCCCCCGAGGGTGGCTTACCGATCCGGCACCGCGATGGTGACACTGGACGGTATGCGTCTGAATCAGGTCACCGTCGGCAGCACGGACCTCGATCGAGCCGAGCACTTCTATCTGCTGCTCGGTCTGCGCCTGATCGTCAAGACCGAGCACTATCTGCGATTCGAATGCCCCGCGGGTGAGAGCACCTTCTCGGTCGACCGCGTCGACGCCGTACCGGGCGGTGAGGAAGTCACCGTCTATTTCGAGACCGACGACCTCGACGGCGAGTACCGGCGCCTGTCCGATGCCGGCATCGCATTCGAGCAGTCACCCGCCGATATGCCCTGGCTGTGGCGCGAAGCCCGGTTACGTGATCCCGACGGCCACCGGCTGTGCCTGTTCCACGCCGCCGGCAACAGACGCAATCCGCCGTGGCGGCTGGCCGACTGATCGGCGGCGAACAGCTCGGCACTTTTCCTGTTTGCTAAACTCTGCAATCAAGAGCGACGTAGCAGGCCGTGGGGCCGCGGACCAAAAGGAGTGATCGCGTGCCCGGACTGAGCAGACCCCTCTATCAGATGAAAGCGGAGTTCTTCAAAACGCTGGGACATCCGATCCGGATTCGCGTGCTCGAACTGCTCAGCGAGCGCGAACAGGCGGTCTCCGAGATGCTGACCGAGATCGGCATCGAGCCGGCGAATCTGTCCCAGCAGCTCGCGATTCTGCGCCGAGCCGGGCTGGTCGTGGCCCGACGGGAGGGACTGTCGGTGACCTACGAGCTCACCTCCCCGCAGGTCGCCGAATTGCTGGTGGTGGCGCGGGCGATCTTGACCGGCGTGGTCGCGGGCCAAGCGGAGGCGCTGGAAGAGCTCGCCTGACGATCCGGGCATAGGACGCCGGAACCAGCGGAGCGGGGGCCCGAATGCAACCGCTATTTGCAGGTTTTCTAAACTAACTACATTGCAGCTTTATCAAGGAGGCAGGTCTCGTGTCCGACAGTTCACGTGTCATCGCACAGCTCGACGAGGTTCCGGTGGCCCACGAGAGCGTTCTGGCGTGGATCGCCGAGGTCGCCGAGCTGACGGCCCCCGAGCACATCGTCCTGTGCGACGGCTCCCGGGCGGAGTGGGATCGGCTGACCGCACGATTGGTCGACAAGGGAACGTTCGTTCCACTGACCGGTAAGCCGAACTCGTTCTGGTGTGTCTCCGATCCCGACGACGTGGCGCGGGTGGAGGATCGCACGTTCATCTGCTCCGAGCGTGAGACCGACGCCGGTCCGACCAACAACTGGGTCGACCCGGTGGATATGCGCACGGTGATGACCGAGCACTATCGCGGCGCGATGGCCGGACGGACGATGTATGTCATCGCGTTCTGCATGGGGCCGCTCGATGCGCAGGACCCGAAATTCGGTGTGCAGATCACCGATTCGGAATATGTCGCGGTGTCGATGCAGATCATGACGCGGTCCGGCGACGCCGTCTGGGAAAAGCTCACGACCGGAACGGAATTCGTCAAATGCCTGCATTCGGTGGGCGCACCGCTGGGCGTCGGTGAGCCGGATGCGGCGTGGCCGTGCGATACCACCAAATACATCTCGCACTTTCCCGAGCGCCGCGAGATCTGGAGTTACGGATCCGGCTACGGCGGCAACGCGCTGCTGGGCAAGAAGTGTTTCGCACTGCGCATCGCCTCGGTACTCGGCCGGGACGAAGGGTGGCTGGCCGAGCACATGCTGATCCTGAAACTCACCTCCCCGCAAGGGAAGACGCACTACGTCGCCGCGGCGTTCCCGTCGTCGTGCGGCAAGACGAACCTGGCCATGCTCGAACCCGCACTCGACGGCTGGACCGCCGAGACGGTCGGTGACGATATCGCGTGGCTGCGCTTCGGCGCCGACGGCCGGCTCTACGCGGTCAATCCCGAGGCCGGATTCTTCGGTGTCGCCCCCGGCACCGGCGCCACGACCAATCCCAACGCGATCGCCACCATCGCGAAGGGCAATTCGATCTTCACCAACACCGCCCGCACCGCCGACGGGGACGTGTGGTGGGAGGGATTGACCGCCGAACCGCCCGCCCATCTCGTCGACTGGCACGGCGAAAACTGGACGCCCGCCTCGGGAACGCCTGCCGCGCATCCGAATTCGCGGTACTGCACACCTATTCGACAGTGTCCCTCGGTCGCTCCGGAATGGGACGATCCGGCCGGCGTGCCGATTTCGGCGATCTTCTTCGGCGGCCGTCGCGCCACCACCGTCCCGCTGGTCGCCGAGTCCTTCGACTGGGCCCATGGCGTTTTCACCGCCTCGGTGCTGTCGTCGGAAACCACCGCCGCCGCGACCGGGACGGTCGGCGTCGTACGGCGCGATCCGATGGCGATGCTGCCGTTCCTCGGCTATCACGTCGGTGACTACTTCGCCCACTGGCTCCGGCTCGGCGCCGCCGCCGACCCGGCGAAACTGCCGAAGATCTTCCAGGTCAACTGGTTCCGACGAGGTTCGGAAGGCGAATTCCTGTGGCCCGGCTTCGGCGACAACGTGCGCGTGCTGCAGTGGGCGCTGGAACGTCTCGACGGCACCGCTGAGGCGATCGAGACGCCGATCGGCTACGTGCCCGCGGTCGAGGCCCTCGATCTCACCGGCCTCGACGACCGGCAGCGCGCCCGGACGGCAGCGTCGCTCGCGGTCGACATCGACGAGTGGGTGGCCGAGGTGGCCGACATCGACCACTGGTACGCCACCATCGGTGGCAATCGCCTGCCCGACGCGTTGCGGGAACAGCTCGCCGCGCTGAAACTGCGTCTGGCAGCCCGGTTGTGAACATCGCAGCACTGCTCCCCCGCTGGTCGGATTGGCGTCCGGCCCTCCGCACCCCCGGCCCGGATCTGCTGTCGGGTCTGATCGTCGCCCTGGTGGCGTTGCCGCTGGCACTGGGATTCGGCATCAGCTCCGGACTCGGCGCCGCGGCCGGACTGGCCACCGCGGTCGTCGCGGGCATCGTGGCCGCGATATTCGGCGGCTCCCGTTTCCAGGTGTCGGGGCCGACCGGCGCGATGACCGTCGTGCTGGTTCCGATCGTCCACCAGCACGGCGGGGGCGGGGTGCTGGCCGTGGGCCTGATGGCCGGCATCGTGCTGGTGGCGCTCGCGATCGCCGGGGCCGGGCGTGCGGTGCGATACATGCCGGCCCCGGTGATCGAGGGCTTCACCGCCGGCATCGCCGTGGTGATCGCCTTGCAGCAGTTCCCCAACGCTCTCGGTATCGCGCACGCGCACGGGGACAAGGTTTGGCAGTCGGCCTATGACGCTGTGCGCCAATATATTTCGCAACCCCATCTCGCGCCGGTCGTGATCGCCGTCGCGGTGGCCGCGGTGATGCTCGTCGGCGGGCGGTTCCTGCCGAAGCTGCCCTTCGCGCTGCTGGCCGTGGCCGGCGCGACCGTCGTGGTCGCGCTCTTCGACATCCCCACCGCGGCCATCGGCGCCCTCCCGTCGGGACTCAGTGCTCCCACACTGAACTTTCTCGACTGGGGCAGCCTCGGATCGCTGGTGGCGCCCGCGCTGGCGGTCGCTGCGCTGGGCGCCCTCGAATCGCTGCTGGCGGCGACCGCCGCGGATGCCATGGCCGTCGGCACCCGCCACGATCCCGATCGCGAACTGTTCGGGCAGGGGTTGGCCAATATCTCCGCACCGCTGTTCGGCGGCGTGCCGGCTACCGGTGCGATCGCCCGCACGGCCGTCAATGTGCGCTCCGGGGCACGCACACGCCTGGCCGCGCTGACCCACGCGGTGGTGCTCGCCGCCATCATCTACCTCGCCGCCCCGCTCGTCGCCGATATCCCGGTCGCGGCGCTGGCCGGGGTGCTGCTGGCCACGACGGTCCGCATGGTGGAAACCGCGTCGCTGACCGCCATCGCGCGTGCCTCACGCGGTGACGCACTCATCATGGCCGCGACGTTCCTGGTCACGGTCGCCATGGACCTGGTGACCGCGGTCGGTGTCGGCGTCGCGATCGCGATCGTCCTGGCGCTGCGTTCGGTGGCGAAAGAAGCTCGGCTGCAACAGGTTCCGCTCGACGAGAGCGACCACCTCAGCGAGGAACACCGCCTGTTGCACGACCGTATCGTCGCCTACCGCATCGACGGACCGCTGTTCTTCGCCGCCGCCCACCGCTTCCTGCTGGAGCTGACCGAGGTCGCCGACGTCCATGTGGTGGTCCTTCGCATGGCGCATGTCACCGCCCTCGACACGACCGGCGCACTGGTCCTCAAGGACGCCATCGCGAAACTGCAGCACCGCAACATCACGGTCCTGATGTCGGGCCTGCGCGACGAGCATCGCCGTCGGCTCGCGGCGCTCGGCGCCCTGCCCGCGGGCGGCGAGACGCAGATCTTCGAGCAGACGCCCGAGGCCCTCGCGTACGCGCGCGCCATGTGATCGCCGCGCGGCGAAACCGCCCGGCGCCGCGGCGATCTCGCCCGGCAGCCGCAGGGCGCGCGTAGCATCACCTGCCGTGAGTGGGTGATCCGGGGCCGGGCGCACCGGCCGAAGGCGGGGACACGTCCTTCACCGGATCGATCCCGCAGATCTACGACACGCTGCTGGTTCCGATGATCTTCGCCGAACCCGCTCGGTTGCTCGCGGAGGCGGTGGCCGCGACGGACGCGGTCGACATCCTCGAAACCGCGGCCGGGACCGGGGTGCTGACCAGAGCGCTCGCCCGGCTCGACGGTCGCGACGTCGTGGCGACCGACCTGAACGAACCCATGTTGACGACCGCCGCGAACCGCACGGCATCGGATCGGGTGCGGTGGCAGGTCGCCGACGCCCGAGACCTGCCGTTCCCCGAATGCTCGTTCGACCTGGTGGCATGCCAGTTCGGCGCGATGTTCCTGCCCGACAAGGTCGGCGGATACACCGAGACCCTGCGAGTGTTGCGTCCGGGCGGCATGTTCGTCTTCAACGTCTGGGACCGGCTCGAGACCAATGTGGTGACCCTGGTCGTCACCGAGGCGCTGTGCGCGGCGGCACCGGACGAGCCGCTCGAGTTCTTTCGCCGCACGCCCCACGGATACTTCGACATCGATCGGATTCGCGGCGAACTCGCGGCCGCCGGCTTCGAGCGGATCACCGGTGAATACATCGACGGGTCGAGCCGGACGACGGCCGAGACCGCGGCGGTCGCCCTCTGCCAGGGCACCCCGCTGCGCGGCGAGATCGAACGGCACTCCTCGCTCGATCTCGAATCCGCGACCGCGATCGCGGCCGAGGCGCTGCGCCGGCGGTACGGCACGGGCGAATTCGACGCGCCGATGCGGTGGCTGCAGGTGAGCGCGCGGCGGCCGGACCGAGTCCCCGAGACGCGGTCCGGCCGGCGCGAGATGTCAGATTCTGCGCGGATCCCAGGTGGCGATCGCCCAGATCACCACGATGTCGAGGGCGATGACCAGGATCGACCACCACGGATAGTGCGGCAGCCACAGGAAATTGGCGATGATCGACAAACCCAGTAGCGCGATCGCCAACATCTGCCCCCAGGTCGAACGCGTGAACAACCCGGCCGCGGCCGCCACCATCAGGATGCCGAGGATCAGGTGGATCCATCCCCATCCGCTGATGTCGAACTTGTAGATGTATTGCGGTCCGGAAACGTAGACGTCGTCCTTCACGATGGCCGAAATGCCCTGCAGGATGGACACGATTCCGGTGACGGCCAGTAGGGCCGCCGCGGCCAGCGAGGTGCCGGCCGCCACCGCATTGCGGGTGTCGTTTCGCCCGTTGCGTGTTCCGTGTTCCGTAGCCGTCACGACGGCTCACCCCTTTTCGTGAACCTCGCCGGCGGATTCGCCGGCGCGTACCGACATGCGTCGGTTCCGGTGGGTTGTGACATGCGGCCCTGCGCTGCCTCCTGACCAGCCGCCGCGGCGGATGATGGTCCCGGTTCGCTCATCGACCTGGTACATCGCTCGATGGACGAATTCGGCGAGCCAACCGGGCATCTAACGATTCGTCGCGGAAAACCTCGCGGATAATCACGAACCGATGGACCGTGCGATCGACCCCGAAACGTAACCGAATCGCCGTATTCCGCGTCACCCGGTCGCCGTGGGCTCGGTCTCCGCGGTGGTTTCGGGCGCCGCCGCGGGCCGCGCGAGAATTTCGACGATCAGCAGCAGCGCTCCCGCGACCAGCACGATCCCCACCACGACCAAACCGGTCGCGTAGGGCCACAGCACCAGCACGAGCACCGCGCCGGCCAGCACGGCGAGGCGCAGCGGTGTGCGGTAATGCGCGACGAACGACTCGACCACGTTGGGCGGGCGCCCACGCCGACCGCGGACGGCGACCATGAGCCGCCCGAAGCCGGAACGCACGGACTGCGCCGAATGAGACGACCCCGCCAGATATCCCACCGCGGCCACGACCAGGCTGACGACCGCGACCGCGCGCAGCGACACCCGCATCGGGTGGATCACGGTATCGAACAGCGCGGAGGCGGCCGGTGGCGACAACGTGTCGGGCGGAACGGAATCGAGGTAGACGCTGCGAGCGATCACCACCCCGACGGCCAGCAGCACCATCGCGACCGCACCGGCGACGCCGACGAGTGCGAGGGTCCGCAGCCGCCGGCCGCGGGGAGCCAGCCACACCGCACCCGCCGCGGTGGCCAGCGCCACCCACGGCAGGATGTTCGCCGCGCGGTCGAGCGTGCGCAGCCATTTCTGGTACTTGGGCAGCTCGGTGGCATGGAAGATGACGAATTGCGCGTCGACATCGGGAATCTTGTCGGCGAAGCTGATTCCGCGTGCGTCGAGCCGTTCGCGCACGGTCGCGAGGATCGGCTTCAGCGAAATGCTCACGGTGCCGTTGTCGCTGACCTCGATTCCGGGTCTGGTCTCCCCCTTGACCACATGGACCAGTGCGTCGTGCGCGCGGCGGTTGGCCGTGTCCCACGCCTCGCGGAACTGATCGCTGGTCACCACGGCCGTCGCGGCTTGGTGGATGTAGTTCTCGGCCTGGTCGGCCACCAGCGCGGGCAGACTGTTCAACGCCGCGACGGCACGGGGGCGATCCGACAATTGCCCGACGTTCTGCGTGAGCGCGTTGACCGCATCCGCCGTGTACGCCTTGATGTCGACGCGACCGACGATCGCATCGGTGATCTTGTCGGCCAGTTCCTTCTGGATCGCCGGATCGGTGGCCAGCGGTGCGACGGTCGTGACGTAGCGGTCGGTATCGAAGATCTGGCTGCGCACGAACCGCGTCGTCACCGATCCGATGATCAGTAGCGCGGTCAGGACCAGCAGCAGCACGACGCCGGTCCAGCGCCAGGCGTGCCGATGAGAAGTGCGCGGTGGATGCGCTGCGACATACGCGCGCAACCGCTCGAGTTCGGCGCGATCATCGGTGGACAGTTCCGCATTCGACGCCGGCGGGCGAGCATCTCGATCTTCGGCGGACATGATGACTCACACCCTTCCGGGCCGATCGACACGGCCCAGAACTGATTCGGCGCCGCTGCCCTCGGGGGGACAACGCGTCCGCCGCCGATCCCGGATCGATCCCACACCGTGACCCGACGGTGCTGCCCGGTACGGATCAGACGGGTCGCTCGCGAGAAGCACCGCCCGCGAACCGCGCCTTATTCGTGGGGCAGCTCGCCGGTGACGATGTGGTCGGCGAGGTTGAGTCCTTCCCGGACGAGGCGGGCGAGGTGGCCGTCTCGGATGCGGTAGATGATGCGGCGGCCTTCGCGGCGAGTCTCGACCATGCCGGTGAAGCGGAGTTTCGCCAGGTGCTGGCTGACCGCGGTGCGAGAGCCGCCGCAGGCCTCGGTGAGGGCGGTGACGTCGGCCTCGCCGTCGGCGAGAGCCCAGAGGATGTGCAACCGGGTCGGGTCGGCGAGCATCCGGAACACCGAGGTGGCGGCTTCGAGGCGGGCCGGGTCGGGTTCGACGATGTGCACCAGGCTCGGCGGCAGGGCGCCGACTGCGGGGGTTTCCTCACCGGTCATGGGCTGGTTCACCGACTTCCTGCTGTGGCCATCTGCGCACCCGACGATACGTGCACCGGCCACATTCGCGCGGCAACCACGGCGGCCACGGCCGCCAGGACCATCAGGGTCAGCGCCGCGCCGGCCTGTCCGGCAGCGGCGCCCAGCCAGCCGGCAATCGGATAGGTCACCAGGAAGCAGGCGTGCGAGAGCGAGAACTGCGCGGTGAACACGGCCGTGCGGGTGCTGCCGTCGGATTGGGCGCGCAGCAGTCGCGCCGAGGGCGTGTTGATCAGCGAGGTGCCCACCCCCATGATCGACCAGGCCACCCCCAGCAGCACCCAGCCCGCGCGTGGTCCGGGCTCGACCGCCGCGAGCGTCGCGGCGCCGGCGAGGCCGACGGGCAGGATCGCGCACCCGATCAGCATGAGGCGCCGATCAGGAATGCCGGTGAGCAGTCGCGGGATCGCCAGCGCGGCGATCATCGAACCGCCGCCGAAGCAGCCCAGCGCCACCGCCACCGCAGGTGCCGGCCCGTGCAGCAGGTCGCGGACGTAGACCACGGTATTGACCACGACCAGCGAAGTCGCCGCGGCGACAGCGACATTCATCGCCAGCAACCCGCGCAGCACCGGACTCGCCGCCATGAGCCGTGCGCCCCAGGTGATCCGGGCCGGCAGCGAGCCGGAGCGGTCGGCGGGCACCGATCGAGGGAGCGAGGTGCGCACGACCATGATCGCGGAGGTCGCGAAACCTGCCGCGGTGCCGACGAACAGCAGGTGGTAGCCGACCACGGTCAGCAATGCCGCCGCCAGTACGGGACTGAGCAGCGATTCCAGGTCGTAGGCCAGCCGCGAGAGCGACAGCCCGCGGGTGTAGTCCTCCTCGTCCGGCAGAATCGACGGGATGACCGCCTGGAATGCCGGGGTGAAGGTCGCCGAGGCCGCCTGCAGCACGAAGATCAGGACATAGATCTGCCAGACGTGCGTGACCAGCGGCAACAGCAAGGCGATGACCAGCCGAACCACATCGGCCGAGACCAGCAACATGCGCCGCGGCACCCGATCGGTCAGCGCCGAGACCACCGGCGCCACGCCGACATAGGCGACCATCTTGATCGCGAGTGCCGTGCCCAGCACCGCACCGGCATCGGATCCGGCCAGATCGTAGGCCGCCAAACCCAGCGCGACCGTGAGCAGACCGGTTCCGACGAGGGCCACCACCTGTGCGGTGAACAAGCGCCGGAAACGGTCGTGCCGCAACACCTCCAGCACGTCGGGCCTCCAGAATCCGCAGGACGCATCGAACACGGCCAGTTTAAGACAATAGGTGCGCAATTGCGAACTTATTGTCTCTTCAACGCGTTGCGATCGCGCCGCGCCACGATTCGATCTCTGCCGAGGAGTGGAGGTAGGTTCGGGTCGACAGGCCGGAGATACGCCGTCGGCGAGAGCGCAAGGAGGTCCAGCGTGCATGGGATCTCGCTCGAGGCGGATCGGTGGCGGGAACGGCTGCGCACCAATCTGTGGTTCGTCCCGACGCTGGAAGTCCTGGCCGCGGTGGCGCTGTTCGCACTGACCTTCACGCTCGACCGCGCGGCCTACCACAACGGCACGAGCCTGCCCACCTGGGTGCTGGGCGGCACGCCCGATGCGGCACGCCAGGTTCTCACCGCCATCGCGGCCGCGATCATCACCGTGGTCGGTGTCGTCTTCTCGATCACGATCCTGGCGCTGACGCTGGCCTCCACCCAGTTCGGGCCGCGCATGCTGCGCAACTTCATCCGCGACCGCGGCACCCAGGTGACGCTCGGCACCTTCGTCGCGACCTTCGTCTACGCCATCGCGGCACTGGTGTCGGTCGGCGAGAATTTCGTCCCGCACATCAGCGCGACGGTGTCGATCGGCTCGCTGGTGGTGGATCTGGCGGTGCTCATCTACTTCATCAATCACATCGGCGGGCAGATCCAACTGCCGAATGTGGTCGCCGACATCGCGCGCGAAGTGCGCACGGCGGTCGACGCCAATGCCGACACCACCGCGAGCGGGGCGAAACACGGTCCGTCGGCGCGGGAACTCCGCGATCTGCTGGCCCGCTCCGGTGGCGCGGTGCGCACCTCCAGTAGCGGATATCTCCAGTACATCCGCTACGAGCGGCTGGTCCGGCTGGCCGCCGAAGCGGATGCGGTCATCCATTTACCTTATCGCCCAGGACATTTCGTGACCGAGGGGCAGGTGATCGCGCGGGTGTGGCCGGCACAGGCCGCGAAGGGGATCGAGAAGAAATTCTCCCGAGGCCACGTCACCGGTTCGATGCGCAGTCTGGTGCAGGACGTCTCCTTCGGCGTCGATCAGATCGTCGAGGTCGCACTGCGTGCGCTCGCCTCCGCGACCAACGACACCTTCACGGTGCTGACGTGTATCGATTGGCTCGGCGACTGCCTGTCGCGGATCGCGGTCACCTGGGAGCCGAATCCGGTGCGCCGCGACAAGGACGGTCATATCCGGGTGCTCGCCGCCCAGGTCAGCTACGAGCGGCTGGTGCAGCGCGCGTTCGAGAAGATCCGCCAGGCGGGTGCCGGGCAGCCGGCCGTGATGATCCGCCAGCTCGACGCGCTGGCACAGATCGCCGACCGCGTCACCGACCCCGACCGGCTCCGGGTGATCCTCGAACAAGCGACGATGATCGAGCACGCCGTCCCGCTCATCCCGGAAGAACCCGACCGCGCCGACGTCCTGCGCCGCTGCCACGCCCTGCGCGGCCAGATCGCGGCGGAGCGCTCAACGCTCGACACGCGATCGCGAAAGACCACGCTCACACCGAATCCGAAGCCGTAGCCCGCGGCGCTCAGGTCGGATCGCCGCCACCGATTCGACAATTCTTCGCGCGATGTCGATTCCGGCGGCGGCCGTTCGTATAGGAGGTGAGGGGCGCGATCGTGCGCGTTCCCGGAATCGAGAGGAGCAGGGCGATGCGAGCGATCACGGTGACCATGAATGTCACGCTCGACGGTGTCGTACAGGGGCTGGGACGCGCGGACGAGGACACCCGGGGCGGTTTTCCGTTCGGCGGCTGGGGGCAGCGATTTCAGGACGAGGTGCTCGCCCGGGAGATGGGCGGGGATATGGCCCGGCCCGGCGACATGCTGTTCGGGCGGCGCACCTGGGAGGACTTCACGACCGTATGGGGACGGGCGGACGACAACCCCTACAGCAAACATATGAACGCGGCGACGAAGTACGTCGCATCGACCGGGCTCGACGACGTCGACGCGTGGCAGAACTCGATTCTGTTGCGCGGCGACGCGACTCGGACCGTGCGCGAACTGAAGGCACGTCCGGGAAAGGATCTGTCGATCATCGGCAGTGCGGCTCTGGTGCGCAGCCTGCACGCCGCCGGGCTGATCGATCGGTACACGCTGGTGATTCACCCGCTCACGCTCGGCGCGGGGACCAGGTTGTTCGAGGGCGCGGCGCCGTTGACCGAATTTCGCCTCCTCGGTAGCGTCGCGACCACCGCGGGCGTGATCATCGCCCGCTACGCCCGGCGCTGAGGAGAGGGCCGTGCCCGAATATCTGCTCTCTATCTACCAACCCGACAGTGGGGCGCCCGATGCCGAGACCATGGACCGGATCGTCGCCGAATTGCACCGCCTCAACGAAGAATTGCGTGAGAGCGGGTCGTGGGTGTTCACCGGCGGCCTGCACGCGGCGGACAGCGCGACCGTGGTGCGAGCCGACGGGCTGATCACCGACGGGCCCTATCTGGAGGGCAAGGAACATATCGGTGGCATCTGGGTGATCACCGCGGCCGATCTGGACGCGGCGCTGGCCTGGGGACGCAAGGCCGCGGCGGCCACCACGTTGCCGATCGAAATCCGCCCGTTCCGGGATGTTCCGCCGTTCTGACGCGATGACACCGGATCGGATCGCCGCCGTCTTCCGAGCCGAGTACGGCCGGGCCGTCGCCGTGCTGATTCGCACGCTCGGCGATATCGACCTGGCCGAGGACGCGGTCGCCGACGCCTTCGCCACCGCGCTGCGCCGCTGGCCGCAGGACGGGCCGCCGCCGAGTCCGGCCGGGTGGATCATCACCACCGCCCGGCGCCGAGCCATCGATACGCTGCGCCGCGAATCCGCCAGGGCCCGCAAGTACGCCGAGGCCGCGATCGTACACACCCCGACCGACGACGCCGAGGAGACCTCCGTGCCCGACGAGCGCCTCCGGCTGATCTTCACCTGCTGCCATCCGGCACTGAACCGGCCCGCGCAGGTCGCGCTGACGCTGCGGCTGCTGGGCGGGCTGACCACGCCCGAAATCGCCCGCGCGTTCCTGGTCCGGGAGGCGACGATGGCGCAGCGACTGGCCCGCGCCAAGGCCAAGATTCGCGACGCCCGTATCCCCTACCGGGTGCCCGGCGAGGCCGAGCTGCCCGAGCGACTCGATTCGGTGCTCGCCACCCTGTTTCTCATCTTCAACGAGGGATATGTCGCCTCGTCGGGCACGGAACTGCTGCGCGCGGACCTGTGCGAGGAGGCCGTACGGCTCACGCGCGCACTGGTCGAGTCGATGCCCGACGAGCCGGAGGCGGCGGGCCTGCTCGCCCTCATGCTGCTCACCCACGCTCGCCGCGACGCCCGCACCGATGCGACCGGCGCCTTCGTCCGGCTCGCCGACCAGGACCGCGGCCGCTGGGATGCCGCACTGGTCGCGGAGGGCCGGGCCATCGTCCGCACCTGCCTGCGCCGCAACCGCCCCGGCCGGTATCAGCTGCTCGCCGCGATCAATGCCGCGCACACCGATCCGGTCACCGACTGGACGCAGATCCTCGCGCTCTACGACCGGTTGGCGCGCCTGGACCCGAATCCCGTTGTGGCACTTCATCGAGCGGTGGCGGTGGCCGAGGTCGACGGAGCGGCCGCGGCGCTGAGTCTCGTCGACAGCCTGGACCTGACCGAGCACTACCTGTTCCATGCCGTCCGCGCGGATCTGCTTGCCCGCCTGGGCCGGACGGACGAGGCGAGACGCGATTTCGATACCGCGGCCCGCCTCACCGGAAATCAACGCGAACGCGACTACCTGGCCACCCGAAGTGCCGCGCTCACATCCCGCTGACCGGTCAGCGCGCCCGCGCCACCGCGCGAATCGCGCGCAGCCGCCCGTCGGCCAGCGCATCGGTGAGATGTGCTGCGCGCGTGGCGAAGTCGGGCACGAAGGCGTGCAGGCCGAGCGGGCTCGGCGGTAGCTGTCGCACCATCCGCATCACGGCCACGGCCTCGTCGGTGCGGTCGTCCCACCGCTGGACGGCGAATCCGGCCGCCTCGATCGTCGTCCGCAGGGTGGCGGGCGTGGTGAGGTGACCGAAGCCGGGGCTGTCGGCCCACGGGAGCGGATAGTCGGGTTCACCGGCGCCGGAGGTGGTGATATCCCAGAGCGCGAGCCGTCCCCCACGCGCCAGAACTCGGCGCATTTCGCGGTAGAGGCCGTTCTTGTCGGCGATATTCATCTGGACGTGCTGACTGAATACGACCTGGAAGGCGCCTTCCGGAAACGGCAGTGCGGTGACATCGGCGCACCGCACGGTGATGCGGTCGTCCAACCCGACGAGCCGGTCGAGCCAGCGAGCGATCTCGCAATACTCCTCGACCAGATCGACTCCGGTGACCCGGCAGCCGAATCGGTCCGCCAGATATCGGGCGGTGCCGCCGATGCCGGTGCCGGCGTCGAGAACCTCGGTGGCGGAGGAGATGTCGACCAGGTCGGCCAGTTCGCCGGTGGCGATGCGCCCACTGGTGTGGAAGTCCTCGAGCATCGCCAGATCGTCGAGCCGCAGGCGGCCGAGATCCTTTCCGGCGGCCAGCAACGCCCGTTCGATATCGGCCCGGGCCGCGCCGGTGGCGTACTGGGCGGGGATCTGGCTGCGAGTCATGTGCTTGCTCCGATACAGAGGGAATTCCCGGCCACTCGGCGACCGACCTTGCCATTTCATGCTAGGACGAGAAAGTAGAGTTTTTCAACTAACAAATTCAGAATCTCTACTTCAGGCCGATATAGTGGACATATGCGAAGCTACGGCCAGTACTGTTCGATCGCCCGCGCGCTGGATGTGGTGGGCGATCGCTGGACCCTGCTGATCGTGCGCGAGCTGCTGATCCAGGGACCGTGCCGATTCACAGATCTCAAGAACGGGCTGCCCGGCATCGCCGCGAATCTGCTGTCCACCCGCCTCCGCGAACTGGAGGACGCCGGATTGATCGACCGCGCCGACGCGCCGCCGCCCGTCGCATCGGCTCTCTATCGGCTCACCGATGCGGGCCGGGAACTGGAACCCGCACTGCGAGCATTGGGACGCTGGGGACTGCGGTACATGGATACGGTCGACCCGGACGACGCGTTCCTCCCGCAGTGGCTGGCCTACGCAGCCGGATGGTTCACCGCCGACGCCGATCCCACGGCCGCACCGGTGGTGATTCAACTCGTCGTCGACGAGGTGCGTGCGGTCGTCGACATCGGCGCAGGTCGCGTCGAGACCCGCGTCGGCAGCACCGACGCCGCCGATCTGATCCTCGACGGACCCGCCAATGCGGTCCTCGGCTTGCTCACCGGCGTGATCGATCTGAATGTGGCACAGCAGCTCGGCCTCACCGCACGCGGCGACCACGACGCACTCACCCGCCTGCGGCCCGTCGCGCAAGGCTCATAACCTTCGCACAGGCGAGACCGCGGGCGCGGACATCGGCACAACTGCCCGGAGACAGCGCAACACCCGCGCCGCTTCATCGTGGCGCGGGTGTTGCGTTGTCTCCCAGCGGGTTTCAGAGATGGTCGGCGTCGATCACGGCCTGCGCGAAGGCCGCGGGCGCTTCCTGCGGGACATCGTGGCCGACCCCGGGCAGCGTGCGGTGTTCGTACTTGCCGGTGAACTTCGCGCGGTAGCTTTTGCCGTCGGCATTGGCGCTGTCGAAATCGCTGCCGATGGTGAGCGTCGGGACGGTGATCGCCGGGCCCTGCGCCAGCGCGGTCTCCTCCGCGGCGTACTGCGGTTCGCCGGGGACCAGGCCCAGACGCCAGCGGTAGTTGGAGATCACGACGTCGACATGGTCGGGATTGTCGAACGAGCCGGCGCTGCGGTCGTAGGTGGCGTCGTCGAAGTTCCACTTCGGCGAGGCGGTCTTCCAGATGTACTTGTCGAAGTCGTGGACGTTGCGGCGGTAGCCGAGCACACCGCGGTCGGTGGCGAAGTAGTACTGGTACCACCAGCCGGCCTCCGCGGCCGGTGCGAGCGGCTGCTGATTGGCCGCGACATCGGTGATCAGGTATCCGCTCACGGCAACCAGTGCCTTCACCCGCTGCGGCCACAGCGCGGCGATCACATCGGCCGTCCTTGCCCCCCAGTCGTATCCGCCGAGGATCGCCTTGTCGATGTGCAGCGCGTCCATGAGCGCGACGATGTCGTGCGCGACCGCCGCCTGCTCACCGTTGCGCGCGGTATCCGGAGACAGGAATCGCGTCGGACCGTAGCCGCGCAGATACGGCACGATCACCCGGTAGCCCTGGGCGGCCAGCCGCGGGCCGACATCGATGTAGCTCGCCGGGTCGTAGGGCCACCCGTGGATCAGCACGACCGCCGGGCCGTTCTCCGGACCGTATTCGACGTAGGCGGTGTCGAGGACACCGGCGGTGATGTGCTTGATCGGCCCGAGCGTGGTGTGTTCACCGGCGCCGACGCCCGCGGCGCTCGCCGGGGCGGCGGGAGCCTGCGCATCCGTACCCGACGAGCACGCCGCCAGCGACGCCGCTACCGCTGCCGCCGCGATGATCTGCGCGAACCGCTTCTTGGTGAACATCTGCTCATCTCCCGTGTTCTCGTCCGCCGCGCCCGCTGCCACAGCTGCGATACGAGAAACGGTAGGCGGCACTGGTGTGCTGTCGCGCCCGTCGGATGACGGTATGTGCGTACGTCATCGCGCGCGGGCTACGTCACCGGATCCGTCGCGGTGCGCAGTGCGCCGGCCAGTTCGGCACGGGAGGTGACACCGAGTTTCGGGAAGATGCGGTGTAGGTGGGTGCTGACGGTGCGATGCGACAGATACAGCCGCTGCCCGATCTCCCGGTTGGTGAGCCCTTCGGCGGCCAGCTGCGCGATACCCAGTTCGTGCGGGGTCAGGCTGTCGCGTGCGTCGGGGTCGCGGCGCGGGCTGGTCTCCCCCGCGCCCCGCAGTTCGCGCCGCGCGCGATCGCCCCAGGGCCGCGCGCCCAGCGCGTCGAAGGTGTCGCGGGCCGCCCGCAGATGTGCTCGCGACTCGACGATGCGCCGCTGCCGTCGCAACCACTCCCCGAAGGCGAGCTGGACGCGGGCGCGTTCGAGCGGCCACCCGTCCGGATCGGCGTCGAGAGCAGCGGTGAACAGGTCTTCCGCGGACTCGGCCGACGCGAGCAGGGCGCGGGCGTAGCGCAGGCCGACATGCAGGGCCGGTGACGGACTACGCCGGGCCGGCTCCTCGAATTCGCGCACGATCTCCTCCGCCTCCTCGACGCGCCCGGCGCGCACCGCGGCCTCGACCAGATCGCCCACGACGTAGGCGCGCAGGGCGAGCTGATAGGCCGGGTCGGCGGGGTCGAGAATTCGGCGCAGGTCGGCGAGCGCGTCGTCGTAGCGGCCCTGTCCGAGCGCGACGAGAGCGCGGGCCCGTTGCACGGTGGCCAGTACCGGTCGCGCGCCGGCGGCCGCGCCGATCCGTTCGGCCTCCTCCGCTCGCTCGACCGCTTCATCGAAATCGCCTCGTAGCGCGGCGATTTCGGCTCCGACGGCGACGGCGAGACCGTACATGAAGTGCTGGCCGGTTTCCGGTCCGAGGCGCCCGGCCTCGGCCGCGGCCGCCGCACCGCCCACCAGATCACCGGTGCGCGCACAACTCCAGGCCCGCACCGCCAGCGCCCTGGTCAGCAGGCCGAGCCTGCCCTGTTCCCGCAGGCCGGTGATCGCCGTGGCGGAGAAGCGGCCGGCCAGCGCGAAGGCGCCGATCTGCAACGCCGCGCTGCCGAGATAGCGGTCCACCTCCGGATCGGCGCCGGTGCGCCCGGCCAGTGCGCGCAGTTGCTCCGAGACCGTCGCGCCGCGCTCGAACGGGGCCACATAGGCGGTGATCGCCACGATCCGCGGATCGCCGGCGGGCAGACCCATAACGTCGGCGACGGTCAGCAGGGCGCGGCGCGCGTCCGGACCCGGCTCGGACCAGAAACAGCGCATGGCGGTGCCCCACAGGATGCGCATCGCGAGGTCCCGATCTCCGTCCACCGCAACGGTTTCGGCTAGTTTCGCGAGTTCGGTGGTGCGGGCCGGATCCTCACCGACGCCGTCGTCGAATCCGCTGACCAGCCAGGTCGCCAAGGCGCGCTGACGCGAGTCGAGATCCTGGCGACCGGCTTCCCGCAGCAGCCGATCCACGGTGTCGCGCTCGCCGGATTCCACCGCCAGCTCGGCGGCGCGCAACAGTCGTCCCACCCGCGCTGCCGGCGTCTCGGTCAGGCGCGCGGAGTGTTCCAAGGTCGCGATCGCCGCCGCCACCCCGCCCCGGCGCAACGCCCGCTCGGCCGCGGCCTCGAGTTCGGCCGCTGTGGCATCGTCCGGTCCGGTGACGGCGGCCGCGTGATGGCGGGCGGCACGGTCCGGCTGCTCGCGCAGGGTCGAGGCCAGTGCACGATGGGCGGCGCGGCGGGCGGGCGGTTGCGCCCCGGCGGGGATCGCCGACCGCATCAGCGGATGACGGAATCGCACTGCGCCGGAATCGATCTCGATCAACCCCGCGGTGACGGCGGGGGTCAGGTCCGCGTCGTCGACCGGGCCGCCGAGCAGCAGTGCGGCGGCCGCGAGCGTTTCCGCTACCGACAGTTCGTCGAGCGCGGCGAGCAGCAGGACGGTGCGGGTAGTCTCGGGCAGCTGATCGGCCCGCAGACCGAACGCACGTTCCAGCCGCTCGGTGAGCGGCAACGCCACCTCGGGCCGGTCGGTGGCCGAGGGTAATTCCTTCAGCGCCAACGGATTTCCGGCCGCGGCCGCCAGGACCCGTTCTCGCCGGTGATCGTCGAGGCCGGGCGCGGCGGTGTCGAGCAGCTGCCGCGCCTCCTCCTCGCCCAATCGCGAGAGTGCCAGCGTCGGGTGCCCGGCCTGCGACAGCGCCGCCTGCGCGTCCCGGGTGGCGGCGACCAGCACAATCGGCTCGGATTCCAGTCGGCGGGCGAGGAAGCCGAGCACGCCGGCGGTGGCGGCATCGAGCCAGTGCAGGTCCTCCACCACCAGCAGCAGCGGCTGTTCGGCCGCCCGATCGCTGAGCAGGGTCAGCAGCGCCGCACCGATCAGATATTCGCTTGGTGCGACCGCGTCGACGAATCCGAGCGCGGCGTTCAGTGCCGCGGCGTGGGTGGGCGGCAGCGCATCGATGCCGGAACGCAGCGGGAACACGATCTGATGCAATCCGGCGTAGGGCAGCTGCTGTTCGGCCTCGGTCGCGGTCACGGTTACGACCCGGACGCCCGCCAGCCTGGCCATCACCGCGACCTCGTGCAGCAGCGCGGTTTTGCCGATCCCCGCTTCACCCGCGATGACGACGACGCCGCCGCGCTCGGCGATGCCGGTGATCGACTCGTCCAGATATTTGAGTTCCGATTCCCGTCCGACCAGCGACATCCGTGAGCACTCCTGTCCGGTCCCGGCACCGGCCGGCGCCGGTCACCGCGGGGCGATAGCAACACACCGAGCGAACTCGGCATGCCGTCGACACTATCGGTTCCACAGGCGAACCAGCGGACTCCGGGGCGCGATCCCGGCCGGGAACAGGCTCGGAATGCCGCCGCGACGGCGGCGATGAACACCACCTCGCCGCATCGGCCTGCCAACGCACGAGCGGCAACCCGACCTGGCCTTTTCCGTGCGATGCGGTCCCGGCTGTTATCGTCGGGCGGAGTCGGTAGATCAAGGAGACCAGACATGGTTGGTGAACTCGACATCTCCGGATAGACCCGGAAGTCACGGCCACCGGTAGGCGCACGCGGCGCCGCCGACGTGGCCATGTCGTCGTTCACCCGATCACCCTGCGGCGCGATCGCACCGTGCCGCAACGACTTTCGAGGTCTCACCATGTCCGATGCCTTCATCGTCTGTTCGAACCTGTCGTTCACCTGGCCCGACGACACCCCGGTGTTCCGGGATCTGTCCTTCAGCGTGCCGGGCGGACGGACCGGCCTGGTCGCCCCCAACGGCGCCGGGAAGACCACCCTGCTGCGCCTGATCGCCGGCGAACTGACCCCCTCGGCGGGCAGCATCACCGTCGACGGCGTCCTCGGATATCTGCCGCAGAATCTGCCGCTGACCGGAGAGCTGACGGTCGCCGAAGTACTCGGCATCGCACCGGTGCTGGCCGCGCTGGCGGCCGTCGAATCCGGCGACACCGACGAGCGGCACTTCACCACCATCGGCACCGACTGGGACATCGAGGAACGCACGCGCGCTCAACTGGACCGGCTCGGGCTGGGCGCGTTGCCGCTCGACCGGCGGCTGCACACCCTCAGCGGCGGGCAGATCGTCTCGCTCGGACTGGCCGCACAGCTCCTGCGGCGACCGGATGTGCTGCTGCTCGACGAACCCACCAACAACCTCGATCTCGAGGCGCGC
This sequence comes from Nocardia sp. NRRL WC-3656, assembly GCF_000720265.1. Classification (NCBI taxonomy): domain Bacteria; kingdom Bacillati; phylum Actinomycetota; class Actinomycetes; order Mycobacteriales; family Nocardiaceae; genus Nocardia; species Nocardia sp. NRRL WC-3656. The sequence continues at coordinate 129,456 of NZ_JOJF01000011.1, forward strand.
CACCAGCTCTACGACGTGCTCACCGAGTGGAACGGCTGCCTGCTGCTGGTCAGCCACGACCGGGCCCTGCTCGACCGCACCGATCGCATCGCCGAACTCTACGACGGCGAAATCCGTTACTACGGTGGCAGTTTCACCGACTACGAGCAGGCGGTGCAGGCCGAGCAGGCGGTGGCGGAGAAGAACATCCGCACCGCCGAACAGGAGGTCAAGCGCGAGAAGCGGGAATTGCAGCAGGCTCGCGAACGCGCCGCGCGCCGGGCGAGCAACGCGCAGCGCAATCTCGGCAACGCCGGACTGCCGAAGATCTTCGCCGGCACCATGAAACGCAATGCCCAGCAATCGGCGGGTCGCGCGAACGAAACCCACGGCGCCCGTCTCGACGCCGCGAAGAACCGCCTCGACGAGGCCGGGCGGGCGCTGCGCGAAGAACAACGCATCGTGCTGAACCTGCCCGACACCGAGGTCCCGGCCGGCCGCACGCTGTTCGCCGCCGAGCACATCCGGTTCCGCTTCGGCGAGCGCGAGTTGTTCACCGGCGAGGGCGCCGATCTCACCGTCCGCGGACCCGAGCGCATCGCCTTGACCGGACCCAACGGCGCGGGCAAGTCCACGCTGCTGCGCATCGTGCACGGCGATCTCACCCCCGACAGCGGTACCGTCACCCGCGCCGACGGCCGGATCGCCTACCTGTCCCAGCGGCTGGACCTGCTCGATGCCGACCGGACCGTGGCGGAGAATCTGGCCGCCGCCGCCCCGCAGCTGCCCGCCGCGCAGCGGATGAATCTGTTGGCGCGCTTCCTGTTCCGCGGCTCGCGCGCCCATCTGCCGGTCGGCGTCCTCTCCGGCGGGGAGCGACTGCGGGCCACACTGGCCTGCGTGCTGTTCGCCGAACCCGCGCCGCAACTGCTGCTGCTCGACGAACCCACCAACAACCTCGATCTGGTGAGTGTCGGACAGCTGGTCGGCGCCCTGGAGTCCTATCGGGGCGCGATCGTGGTCGTCAGTCACGACGAACACTTCCTCGCCGAGGTGCGGGTGAGCCGGCGCGTGCGACTCGCGGACGGCCGCCTGGCCGACGACAACGCCGCCGTATCCGCCGAACCCCCGTCTCCCCGATAACACCCGACGGCTCCGAAAGGGAGCGTGGCGGCGGTCGAATCGAGCGTTTCGTCCGCCGCCACCGGGGGGACGACCGGTTTCGGTATCACGCGGATCGCGCGTCGGGGCGGCTCGCGTGCGCGCTCACGCCCCGTCACCGACCGTTCCCACCATTGGCAGGTACGACCTTCTGCCCGCCACTAGAATCGGCGTGTTGTCGTACCTACCGCAGCGATCGGTAACCACCGATTAGCCCGAGTCGCACACAATCCACACTCCCCTGCGCGCCGGCGCCATCCGCCCGGCGCCGGATTTCCGCAAAACTGCTGCTGACGCGCCCCACTCGGGGACATCGGCGGTAGGCCCGCGCCCGCTCGCCGATACCTCACGCGAAAAGTATTTCCGGAGAAGGCTTTTCACATTAGATCTTCCGAAACAGGCCATCGATCTGCACGTTTCGTGTGTAGGCTACCGCCCGGTAGCTGTTCGACGGCCGAGGGGTGGCGGCTGATGTAGTAGACGAGGATCCGGTGATGCAGGGCAGGGAATCCGTCGAATCTCCCCATTTACCCGACACACTCGGCGCCGGCCGGCGCACCTGGGCGTTCTGGCTCGGCCTGACGGCCACCACCGGCGGGGTGCTGCTCCACCTGCCGATGTTCCGGATGGCGCGGGACATGGGCTACCGCATGGCGGGAATGCCCATGGACAACGCGATGATCTGCGGTATGGCGCTGATCGTGGCCGGACTGGCGCTGACCACCTATGGACTCTTCCCGATCCGGTCGGTGCACGAGCGAGTGGTCGCGCTGCGGGTGCGCGCACTCGACGACGCCCCCATCAATCGCGTGCACGTGGTGCTCATGCTGGTGATGGCGGCCGCGATCACCATCGATGTGATGAAGCCGACCACACTGTCGTTCGTGGTGCCCGGCGTCGGCGCCGAGTACCACTTGAGAACACCGGCCAACCCGCATATCGACGCGCTGCCGGTGGCGTTGCTGCCACTGTCGGGCATCGCGGGCACCGTACTCGGATCATTCCTGTGGGGCTGGCTCGGCGACCGGATGGGACGCAAGGCCGCGATCCTGCTGGCCGGAATCTTCTTCGTGGGCACCTCGATCTGCGGCGCGATGCCCAGTTTCGAATGGAACGTGGCGATGTGTTTCGTCATGGGCCTGGGCGCCGGTGGGATGTTGCCGATCGCGTTCACGCTTCTGTCGGAGACCATTCCGGCCCGGCATCGCGGCTGGTTGCTGGTGCTGATCGGCGGTGATATCGCGGGGGCCTATATCGTCACCAGTTGGCTTTCGTCGACCATCGGGCACACCTACAGCTGGCGCAGCCTGTGGCTGCTCGGGTTGCCGACAGGATTCCTGCTCGTGCTGCTGGTGCGCTGGATTCCGGAATCGCCGCGCTACCTGCTGGCCGTAGGCCGCCACCGCGAGGCCGAAGACGTGCTGCGCACCTACAACGCCGAGATCGTCCCGGTGGAGCACAGCGAACTGGCTGCCGAGGACGGTGTGCGCGACGGGTTCGGGCAACTGCTGCGGCGGCCGTATCTCGGTGTGACCGTGGTGTTGTCACTGATCGGACTCGGCGTCGGGTTGGTCACCTACGGATTCCAATTGTGGTTGCCGACGAATCTGCGCGCGCTCGGCTTCAGCGATGTGACCGCCGACCGCATCCTGCGCGATTCCGCACTGATCGGATTCCCGCTGAACTTCGTCGTCGCCTACTGCTATCACCGGTCCACCAAATGGACCCTCATCACGCTGGGCGCGCTGCTGGCGGTGACCCTGGCCGGTTTCGTGATGCTCGGCGACCATGTGGCCGACCACCGGCTGCTGCTCAATATCCTTCTGGTAGTGCCCATCTGGGGTTCCAGCTCGATCGTGGCGGTGATCATCGCCTACGGCGCGGAGATCTACCCGACCCGGATCCGCTCGCGCGGCAGCGGTGTCGCGGCGGCCATGACGAAGGCCGGCGGCGTCGGTGTGATCGCACTGGTGGTGCTGGCGGTGGCCGCGCCCTCGATCAGCGTCATGGCCTTGATCAGTGCGGTGCCGATCGCGCTGGCGACGATCGCGGCGGTGGTCTACATCGTGGAGACGCGGCGCCGCTCGCTGGAGGACATCACCGCCGCGGAACTGCGAACGGTGGCGGCGGCATGAGCGCGACTGCCTGTGAATCCGGTGCCGCGGTGGCACAGTCGTTACGAGATCGCTTGATCCACGCGACTATTCAACTCATCTCAGCGGAGGGCCTGACCTCCCTGACCGTGCGACGAGTGTCGCGGATCTGCGAAGTGTCGACCATGGCGATCTACTCCAATTTCAGCGGAATGCCCGGACTGCTGCGCGCGGTGGGCTCGGCCGGATTCGCCCAGCTCTCGGCCCGGCTGGCCGAGTGTGGGTGCACCGACGACCCGATCACCGACATTCTGGTGCTGGGCTTCGTCTTTCGCGATGAAGCGCTGCGCAAACCCGAACTGTTCCGCCTGATGTTCGCCACCGAATCACCCAGGGCGGAGGTGAAGCTGCATCGCGGCAACATCCTGTCCGGTACCGGTGATTCGGACTTCGACAACTTCGCCGAGAGTTTCGACCACGTGGTGCGGGCGACCCAGCGCGCCCTCGACGCCGGCCTGGTTCGCGCGGAGAACGCACGGGCGGCGGCGGCCCAATTCTGGACGGGTCTCTACGGTTTCATCCAGCTGGACATGGCCGGGCTCTACGGAGACGAGGGCGTCGGCGAGGTGCTGCTGCCCTCGATCGTGAACATCATGATCGGCATGGGCGCCGATCCCGAGTGGGTGCAGCGCTCGGTGCACCGCGCGGTGGAGCGCGTGCTCTCACCCACGTCCTGACCGGCGGCGCAGCCGCACGCCGGCGCGCTGCATGCGAGCCATCGCGCGTTCGGCGAAACCGTTGCGCTTGGGTATCAGTTCGAGTTGCAGCAACAGTTCGTTCAGGTCCCAGGTGGCCTTGCTACGCCAGATCAGCCCCTCGCGAAACTGCCAGATGTCGACCACGAACAGGTCGAATTTCTTGCCGGTACCGGCGAATCCGGGCGGATCGATCGGCCCCGTATTGGTGCCGGTCATCCGCCACGGCACGATCGCGGCCAGCCCGTCGGCGGTGACGGCGGGCTCGAACACGAGGTGATAGGCCACATCCGGAAACGAGCGCACGGTGTCGTCGACGAATGCCGCGACCGCGGACCGGCCGATCATGACGTGTTCTTCGGACGGGTCGAGCCAGCGGGTGTCCTTGCTGACGCAGGCGGCGACGGCGGCGGCGTCACCGGCGTTCCACCCGGCGATGTAGTGGTCGACGAACCCGCGCAGCCAGGCGGGGTCGGTAATCGGGTCGGCTCCCGTATCGAGCGCGAATTCACCGGATTTCATGACGGCTGAATGTACCCGAATAACAATGTCATGAATCGCGGTGACATTGTTATTTCACCGGGCCCGGCGCGCACGCCGGCCGATAACGATGTCATTGTTCGATCATATGGCGCAGATGGCCGCAAATAACATCGTCATGGCTCGGACATAATCACTGTCGAGCTCCGGGAAATAACATCGTCAGCCCGAAAATAACACTGTCAGCAGGCCGGATGTCATTTCGAAATTCAGCGCACCATGCCCTCGAGTCAACTCTCACAACGACTTTCGACAATTCTCCAACCGCCGCGAGCGGTTCGTATCTATGCTCCCTGTTGTTCATATATGAATGGTTCGACCGCTTCCGTGCACATGTGCACGACTCGATGCAGACAATCAGAGGACCGCGCAATGTCCGATGCAGCAATCGTCGGGATCGGCTGTCGTTTTCCCGGCGGTATCGACGGTCCGGACTCGTTCTGGAATTTCGTGCTCCGCCGTGGCGACGGCATCGTCGAGGTCCCGGCGGATCGGTGGAGTCTCGACAAGTTCTACGACCCGGATCCCGACGCCCCCGGGCGCATGTACACCCGTCACGGCGGCTTCCTGACGCAATCGCTGTGGGATTTCGACGCCGACTTCTTCGGCATCTCCCAGCGCGAGGCCGCCATCCTGGACCCGCAGCAGCGGCTGTTGCTCGAGGTGGCCTGGGAGGCACTCGACGACGGCGGGATGGCCGGGCGGGTCGGCGGGCGCGATATCGGCGTATTCGTCGGCGGCTTCATGATGGACAACGCGGTGAGCCGCAACGTCGTTCGCGCCTCGATCAACTCGCACACCCCGACCAGTTCCTCGCACACGCTGCTCTCGGCCCGGATCGCGTTCCTGCTCGATCTGCACGGGCCGACCATGACCATCGACACCGCATGTTCGTCGTCCCTGGTGGCCCTGCACCAGGCCGTGCGAGCGCTGGAGACCGGAGAATGTTCGGCGGCGATCGTCGGGGGCACCAACGCGATGCTGCAGCCGGAGACGTTCGTCTCCATGTGCAAGGGCCGGTTCCTGGCCGTGGACGGGCGCTGCAAATCCTTCGACGCCGATGCCGACGGGTACGGCCGCGGTGAAGGTGCCGGTGCGATCGTCGTCAAACCGCTCGACGCGGCAGTCCGTGACGGCGACCGCATCTACGCCGTGGTGCGCGGCAGCGGGGTGAATCAGGACGGCCGCACCCTGGCCGTGCCTGTCCCGAATCCGGTTGCGCAGCAGCAACTCGCCGAGCGGGTGCGGCAGCAGGCGGGGATCGCCGCGCACGACATCGGCTTCGTCGAGGCGCACGGCACCGGAACTCCGGTGGGCGATCCGATCGAGATGACCGCGCTGGGCGCGGTGTACGGCGCCGTGCCGGAACGCACGGAGGCACTGCCGGTCGGGTCGGTGAAGAACAATATCGGGCACACCGAGGCCGCGGCGGGCGTCGCCGGCGTTATCAAGGCCGCGCTCACCGTGCATCACCGCACGATCGCCCCGCAGGCACGGCTGGACAAGCCCAATCCGGAGATCGATTTCGACGGCCTGGGCCTGCGGGTTCCGTTGCGCGCCGAACCGCTGCGGCAGCCGGTGGTCGCCGTCAACAGCTTCGGCTACGGCGGAACCAACGCGCATGTGCTGATCGGGCCGGCACCCGAGACGGCCGAACCAGCCCGCACCGCATCGTCTCTGCCCGTCCTGCCGTTGTCGGCGCGAAACGAGTCCGCGCTGCGCGTGCTGGCGGCCGAGCTGTGCGTGGCATCGGATGCGGTGCCGCCACACCACCTGACCGCCGCGGCATGGGTGCGGCGCGCACACCACCCGCTGCGCACGGCCTTCGTCTACACCGACGGCGACGATCTCCGAGCGCAGCTGACCGAATTCGCGGCCGGTGGCGGCCGGACACCCGCACGAGCGATCTCCGAGGGGAGCACGGATCCGGTGTTCGTGTTCAGCGGAATGGGGCCGCAGTGGTGGGCGATGGGCCGGGCTCTGCTCGAAGCCGACGGTCCCGGCGCCGCCGCCGCTCGCGAGATCGATCGAGAGTTCCGGGCACTGGCCGGCTGGTCGGTTCTCGCGGAATTGCTCTGTGACGAAGACGATTCGCGGATCACCCGCACCGAGATCGCCCAGCCGGCGAACTTCGTCGTGCAGGCAGCGCTCACGGCCGAGCTGGCCGCGCTGGGGATCCGTCCCGCCGCGGTGGTCGGCCACAGCGTCGGCGAGGTGACCGCTGCCTACGTATCCGGTTCGCTGACAGCGGCGCAGGCGGTCGCGGTGAGCTATCACCGTTCCCGGTTGCAGGCCACCACCGCGCACACCGGCGGCATGCTGGCAGTCGGTCTCGCGGAGGCCGAGGCGCGGGAACTGACGGCAGACGCCTCCGATATCGATATCGCGGCGGCGAACAGCCCCTCGGCGGTCACACTGGCAGGCGATGTGACGGTACTGCGCGACCTCGCCGACCGCCTCACCGCCGACGGCACGTTCGCACGGATGTTGCGGGTGGAAGTGCCGTATCACAGTCGCCGCATGGATCCCGTTCTCGACGAGCTGCGCACCGAACTCGCAGCCCTGTCCCCCACGGCGGCCACAATTCCGGCCTACTCCACGGTCACCGCACAGCGTGCGACCGGTGACGATTGGGATGCCGACTACTGGTGCCACAATGTGCGCGACACGGTGCGGTTCGCCGACACCGTCGCCACGATGCTCGCCGACGGGCACCGGGTGTTCCTGGAGATCGGTGCGCATCCCGTCCTCAGCGGCAGCATTCGCGAAATTCTGCTGGATCACGGCGTGACCGGGGCCGCCGTGCCGACGCTGGCCCGCGGTAGTGACGACCACGCGAATCTGCACAACGCCCTCGCCGACCTCTACCGCGCGGGAACGCTCGACGGTGACCGGCTTCCCGCCGGAATCGACACGGCCACACCGCATCTGGACCTGCCACGCTATCCGTGGCAGCGCCGGCGCATCTGGTCGCAGCAGCCGGAGACCGAACTCGACCGGCTCGGCACGCCCGGCGGGTTCGCCCTGCTCGGCGACCGGACCGCGGCCACCGCACCGGAATGGGAGGTGCAGCTGTCGGTATCGAATCTGCCGTGGCTGCACGACCATGTGGTCGCGCAGGCGGTCGTGCTGCCCGGCGCCGCCTACCTCGACGCCGCGCTCAGTGCGGTCGCCGCGCGCACCGGCCGCGACACCTTCGGCCTGGAAGGGGTCGAATTCGTCAGCCCGCTGGTGATCGACGACCACGATGTACCGGTCGTGCGGATCGGGGTGGAGGAGAGCACCCGGCGTTTCACGATCCGATCCCGCCCGGCCACCGGCTCGGACTGGACGGTCAACGCCTACGGCCGGCTCGTCGAGGCCGATGTCGACTCCTGTTCGGTGGAGACGGATCCCGCGGCCGATGCGGTCGAGATCGCGAGCGACACGGTCTACGAGCGAATGGCCGCACACGGACTCCGCTACGGTCCCGCCTTCCGCCGGTTACGCCACATCGTCGTCGGCGCCGACACCGTGGTCGCCCGCGTCGACGGCAGCGATCGCGATCCCGCCCACCGCCATCTTGCGCACCCGGCCATCGTCGATGCCGCGCTGCAGTGCTTCGCGGCGCTGTACGCGAACAAGTCCGGCCCGCAGCCCGATTCGGACGAAGATGTCGTCGTTCCCGCGTCGATATCGGGAGTCCGTCGACACGGCCCCCTGCCGGAGGATCCGGTGGTGGTCGTGACGCGCGATCCGGCCGACGCGCTGCGTGCCGACATCCGGATCGCCGCCCCCGACGGCACGGTCGCGATGAGCCTGCTGGGGGTGCGGTTCCGTAACCTCACCGCCACACGCTCACTCACCGAACGGCTCGACGATCTGTTCTACGAACCGGTCTGGGAGATCGTCACCGACAGCGGCGACCCCGCGGCCGCCCCGGCTCCGGACGAGGCGTTCGTGGTGATCAATCTCGGGGCGCAGATCTGCCAGCGCGCCAAGGAGATCGCCACGTCGCGAACGGTCGAGCCGGTGACGGTCGGCGAGCACTCCGGGTCGTACGACGCCGCCGCCCTCGCCGATCTGTTGCGGACCGCCGCGCTGGACTCGAGCAGCCTGCGCGTGGTGGTCGCCGCCGGTGAGGATCTCGACCCCGCCGCCGGCGTACACGGCACGGCAGAGGTCGCCCGCGCGGTGAAACAGCTTCTCGCCGAGACGGATTCGGGTGCGGTCGAGGTCCGGGGGGTGATCGTCACCGAGAACGCATTGTGTCTGCCGATCGACGATTTCGCCCGCCTCGACCATGCGGCGCTCACCGGCGCCCGCCGCGAACTGCTCAACGAACTACCGGCCGGGCACTGGCGGCTCGTCGATACCGAACCCGGCACGCCCGCCGCCGACATCATCGAACGAATCTACGCCGACACCAGCATCGACGAGGTGGCGTTGCGGGCCGGTGCGTGCTGGACGATTCGCTGGCGGCACACTCTCCCGGCGCATATCCGGGAGTGGGAAACCCCTGTGCCGCTGGTGGATCCGCAGCAGTCGTATCGACTCGACATCCCGCGGTCGCGGTTGCTTCCCGATCTGGCCCTGGCCACCGCGGACCGAGTCGCCCCCGGCCCGGACGAGGTCGAGATCCGGATGCAGGCGGTGGGCCTGAACTACAAGGACGCGCTGAAGGTGCTCGGTGTGCTCACCGAGCGTGAACTCGAGGGCACCTTCTTCGGCACCGAGATCGGGATGGACGGATACGGCGTCGTCGAACGGGTCGGCAGCGCGGTGACCGGGATCGCGCCGGGCGACGAGATCTTCGTCGTCGCACCCGGAATCGTGCGCAAGTTCGTCACCCTGCGCACCGATACCGGCGCCACCACCGTGATGGACATCTTCGAGCCCGGCACCTTCGATCCGCTTCATTGCACCTCGGTCATGCCGCTGTTCACCGCGGAGATCGGGTTGCGGGAGCTGGCGCGCGTGCAACCGGGTGAGACCGTACTCGTGCACGGCGCGGCCGGCGGTATGGGTATGGCGGCGGTCCAGGTCGCGCTGCGGCTCGGCGCCCGGGTCATCGCGACCGCGGGCACCGCCGAGCGCCGCGAACGGGTACGGGCGGCGGGCGCCCACGAGGTACTGTCCTCGCGGTCGATCGGGTTCGTCGACGAGGTGCTGCGACTGACCGGCGGCGCGGGCGCCGATGTGGTCTACAGTTCGGCGCCGGGTGAGATCCTGCAGCAGAACTTCCGGGTCGCGGGAGAATTCGGCCGCATCGTCGATATCGGCAAGGCCGACATCTACGGATCGGGAACCATCGATCTGCGGCCCTTCGACCGCAACCTGTCGTTCTTCGCCGTCGATATCGACCGCATCCTCGCCCGGCGCCCGGAGCAGGTCCGGCGGGCCGCGCGGCGCGTGGTGCAGGCCCTCCATGCGGGCGAGTACACGCCGCTGCCGAATACTGTCTTCGGCCTGGGCGAGCTGACCGCGGCCTTCGAGACGGTCGCTCGCTCGGCGCAGATCGGCCGGGTGGCACTGGATCTGCGCGCGGACCACCCGCAGGTCCGGCATCTGCCCCGCGAAGTCGACATCGACCCGGCGGCGAGCTATCTCGTCACCGGCGGGTTCGGCGCCTTCGGACTGGCGACGGCCCGGCAGCTGGTGCGTCGCGGCGCCCGCAATCTGGTTTTGGTGGGTCGCGGCGGCGCTCGCACCGCGGCCGCCCGCGCACAACTCGCCCGCTTCGCCGCCGACGGAGTACGGGTGCGCGCCGAACGGGTCGATGTCGCCGACTACGGCGCCGTGGCGGCTCTGCTGGACCGGATCGCCGCCGACGGAGCACCGCTACGCGGACTCGTCCACGCCGCGGGCGTGGTCAACAACACCGAGATACCCGAGGTCACTCCGGAATCGCTGCACGAGATCTTCCGGCCGAAAGTGCTCGGTGCGCTCAATCTCGACCGGGCCACCCGTGCCGCCGGACTGGACCTGGACCTGTTCGTCCTCTACGCCTCGGCCAGCGGCATCGCCGGGCTCTCGCCCCAATTGGGTTATGCCGCAGCGAATTCCGTCCTGGACACCCTGGCCTGGACGCGGCGCGTGCAGGGGCTGGCGGCGATCTCGGTGGATTGGGGGTTCATGCGCGGCGACGGGGGGATGGCCGATTCGCGGGCGGTGTCGCGCTATGCGGAGATGACCGGTTACGGGTCCCTGGACATGGATTTCGCGACCGCGCTGCTGTGGGAAACCCTGCGGCTGCCGGTCACCCAGTGCGCAATCCTCGACATCGATTGGAGCCAATGGGCGCTGGCGCACCGATCCTCGGCACGCGCACCACGTTTCGCCGAACTGGTCGCGGCCGCCGGGGACGGCGCGGGCGGCGTGGGCGCGCTGCGCGCGGAAATTCTGGCACTGGACTCCGAACAGCGCAGCGAGGTGGTCGCCTGTCTGCTGGCCGAGCAACTGGCGATCGTGCTCGGCGTCGATGCCGACACCGTGGATCTGGCGACACCCACCAGCGAACTCGGCCTCGATTCGCTGATGGCCATGGAATTCGGCGCGCGTGTGGTGAAAAGCCTCGGCGTGAAGATGTCGGTGCTGTCCATCGGCGCCGGCCTGTCGCTGGCCGGTCTCGGGGTGAAGATCGCCGCCCAGATCGCCCAGGAAGAAGCAACGTCCGACCGTACGGCAGCGTGAGGAGCCCGATGACGACCGACAGTATGGATGCGCGGGCGGTGGCCCGCGCCCTGATGTCCAAACACGATCCCGGCAGCGGCGGCGCGCAGACCGCGGCCACCGCCGCGGTCACCGTCGCGACGGCGACCGAAACACCGATGCGCCGCACCGATTTCCGCGACCACCCGGGCGTGGTCGAGGCGGCCGAGAAGTGGGCGCGGTTCGACAGTTGGGCCACCGCGGCCGGAGTGCTGAACCCATATTACCTGCCGCACGAGGGGGTCAGCGGGGCGCGGACCCGCTTCGCGGGCCGGGACATGCTGAACTTCAGCAGTTTCGGATACCTGGATCTGGCCGCGGAACCGCGGGTGCAGGCCGCCGCGGCGGCCGCGATCGATACCTACGGCACCTCGGCGGCCGCGGTGCGGCTGGTCGCCGGTGAACTTCCGCTCTACCGTGAGCTCGAATCCGAGCTGGCGCGCATCTACGACACCGACGCGGCGATCGTGACGTCCAGCGGATTCCTCACCAACGCCGCCGCGGTGGCCTTCCTGCTCGGCAAACGCGATCTGGCGGTATGCGATTCGCTGATCCACAACAGCATCGTCTCCGGCACCGAATGGGCGGGCTGCCGGCGGGTGACGTTCCGGCACAACGATCCCGACTCGCTGGAAGCGATACTGCGGATGTCGCGGCGGTCCTTCGACCGCGCGATGGTCCTGCTCGAGGGTGTTTACAGCATGGACGGCGACATCGTGCGGCTGCCCGAGATCATCGAGGTCGCCCGGCGTTACGACTGTTCGGTGATGATCGACGAGGCGCATTCGTTCGGCATCCTGGGCGAGCGCGGCCTCGGCGCGCGCGAGCTGTTCGACCTGCCCGGCGATGCCGTGGACGTGTGGATGGGCACGCTGTCGAAGGCGCTCGGCAGCGTCGGCGGATATCTGGCCGCCAACCGGGAACTGGTGGACGGCTTCAAATACTCCGCCGCCGGTCTGAGCATGTACACCGCCTCACCCGCACCGTCGGCCGCCGCGGCAGCACTGGAAGGGCTGGCCGTCCTGCACGACGAACCGCAGCGGGTCGCCGCGCTGCGCCACAACAGCCGGTATTTCCTCACGCGCGCACGGGAATTGGGCTTCGACACCGGCAACGGCGCCGGTACCCCCATCACGCCGATCGTCACCGGCGACGACGAACCGGCGGTGCGCGCGTCGATGGAACTGCTCGAGCACGACGTGATGGCGAATGCGATCGGCCATCCGGTCGTCCCCGCCGGCCAGGCGCGCCTGCGATTCTTCGTCAACTGCCGCCACACCGAGGACCAGCTCGACATGGCACTGAGCACCCTGCGCCGGATATTCGACGGCTTCACCACGGAAGAGGGCCCGAACTCGTGAAACTGCCCGTCTCGACCTCTCTGCTACGCAAAGCGCTGGTGCCGCTGGCATCCCTCGCGCTGATGGGAATTCTGCTGGTGCCCGCGCATTCGGCCATGGTCGCACCGGTCTCCGACGATCCGAACGGAGCGCCGGCGCACCGATTCCACTTCACCGAGATGCCGATCGCGCTACCACCGGGGCTGCCCCAGCGCACGATCCGCCATATCGAGCCCCGCTACGAACACGTGGTGGCGTGGATGTCGTCGGTCAACTCGGCGGTGGCGATCAACGACATCGACGGCAACGGCAAGGCCGACGATCTGTGCCTGGTCGACTCGCGGTCCGATTCGGTGATCGTCACCCCGGCGCCCGACAGCGACACCACCCGCTACGCCCCCTTCGTCCTGAATCCGGCCCCGCTGCCGACCGACGACAAGATGGCACCGACCGGATGCATCCCCGGCGACTTCGACCATTCCGGCCGAATGGGCCTGCTGGTGTACTACGGCGGCCGCACGCCGATCGTGTTCCTGCCGCGTGCCGGCGCCGCGAAACTGGACAACAGCGCGTTCAAACCGGTCGAGCTGGTGCCCTCCCCCGCGGCTCCCGACGGGAGTTACCAGGGGGCGCGCTGGTTCACCCTCGCCGCATCCGTCGCCGATTTCGACGGCAGCGGCAACCCGAGCGTCTTCATCGGAAACTATTTTCCCGACAGCGATTTCATCGGCCCGGACGGCACCCACAGCCTGACGCTCAACGAGTCGTTCTCCAAGGCGACCAACGCCGGCAGCGACCACCTGCTCACCTTCGAACGCGCCACCGGCGGCGCCGATCCCACCGTGGATTACCGCGAAGTGTTCAACGCCTTCCCGGAGGGCACCACCAACGGCTGGACCATCGCGACCGCCACCCAGGATCTGACCGGTACCGGCCTGCCGTCGCTGTACGTGGCCAACGATATGGGACCCGACCGGCTGTTCGTCAACCGCTCGACCCCCGGTGCGATCAGGTTCACCCTCGCCGAGGGCACTCGCGGGCCCGCCGATCCGAAATCCTTTGTGCTGGGCCATGATTCGTTCAAAGGCATGGGCGCGGACTTCGGCGACCTCGACGGTGACGGTATGCCCGACCTGTTCGTCAGCAATATCGCGCAGCGGTGGGGCATCGTCGAGGCGAACCTCGCCTTCATGAACACCGCCCGAAACCCGAAAGAAGCCGCGGAGAAGCTGAATTCGGGTGTCGCTCCCTTCCGCAACGAATCGGTGCGCAAGGGCCTGGCCTGGGACGGCTGGTCGTGGGACACCAAGATCGACGACTTCGACAACAGCGGCCGTCCGCAGATCGTGCAGAGCAACGGCATGTTCAAAGGCAAGACCACGCGCTGGCCGCAGGTGCAGGAGATGGCCACGATGAACGACGATCTGACGAAATATCCCTGGGCCTGGCCGAAGTACACCGCCGACTCGGATCTGGCCGGCAACAACCGGATGGGCTTCTTCGTCCAGGACGCCGACGGCAATTTCACCAACATCTCACCCGCTCTGAACGTCTTCGCGGCGACCCCGACCAGGGGCATCGCGGTGGGCGATTCCACCGGCACCGGACGGCTGAGCTTCGCCGTCGCGCGCCAGTGGGAGGCACCGGTCTACTACCGCAACGATTCTCCCGATCTCGGGCAGTATCTCGGCCTGCGCCTGTTCACCCCACCCACCAACACCGCCTCGGGGGGCACCACGATCGCCGGTCAGCCGATCCTCGGCTCCCCCGCCCTCGGCGCGGAGGTCACCGTCACCACTCCGGACGGGAAACCGCATGTGGCCCAGCTCGACGGCGGCAGCGGCCACGCCGGCAAGCGCGCCACCGAAATCCACCTGGGTCTCGGCGAGATCGACGCCGCGACAACACTGCCGGTCACGCTGAGCTGGCGCGACAACCACGGCGGATTCCACACCCAGCAGCTGCCACTGCGGCCCGGCCGCCACACCCTGGTTCTCGATTCCGACGCGCGGGAGGTCACCCGGTGAGCGCACAGAATACCGATCACAGCGGCGACGTTTCCGATCGTTCGGAGCTGCCCCGGTGGCGAAGGATCATCGGCGTCGACAAGGAGGGGCGGGATCCGCGTTATCTCGCCTTGCGCAACTTCGCGGCCTCGCTGACGTTCTTCAATATCCTCGGCTTCCTCTGGCTCGGTTTCGAGCAGCCGTGGTTGTGGCCGTTCCTGTCCGCGGCGACTGCCTACGTCGTCGAACTGTTACTGGAAACCCTTGCCGCGTGGGCCTATCGGCGGCGGCCGGGATATCTCGGTAACGGGTTACGCGGGCTGATGGTATTCCTGATGCCTGCGCACATCACCGGCCTGGCCTTCAACTTCCTGATGTACGCGGCGGATCGATTTCTGCCGATCATGTTCGGCATCACGGTCGCCGTCGGCACCAAATGGGTGCTGCGCGCCGAGATCAACGGCAAGATGAAACACTTCATGAACCCGTCGAATTTCGGGATCGTCGTATCGCTTCTGCTCTTTCCGCAGATCGCGATAGTCGGTCCGTACCACTTCGTGGAGAACATCTCGGGTGCGGCCGACGCGCTGATCGTCCTGGGCCTGCTGATGGCCGGAACCATGTTGAACGCCAAGCTCACCAAGAAGACGCCGCTGATCCTCGCCTGGCTGGCGGCATTCGTCCTGCAGGCCGTGCTGCGCGGCCTGTTCGAACCGGATATCTCGGTGATCGCCGCGCTGACGCCGATCACCGGTCTGGCGTTCGTGCTCTACACGAACTACATGATCACCGACCCCGCGACCTCACCCTTCGGCACCCGCAATCAAATCGCGTTCGGGGCATCGGTCGGCATCATGTACGGGATCCTGATGGTGCTGCACGTGTCGTTCGGGCTGTTCTTCGCCCTCGTGATCGTCTGTGCCGCCCGCGGCGTCTACTGGTGGTCGCGCAATATCCGCGAATGGCTCGCCCGCCGCGCCGAATTCGACCGCGATCCGGTTCCGGTGCCGATGCAGGAGCCACTGCCCGCACCCGAACCCGCGCCGGTCCCCTCCTGACCGAAAAGCACTTCGCAGCAACAGAATCGAGACCACCATGCCTTCCGTCTTCGGACCGGTTCGCTCCATCCTGCTCGGCACCGGCTCCCAGGAACCGCCGCTGAACCGACCGGGATTCGCGGCACCCAGCCCGGCCACCGCCGCCGAACTCGAACGTGTCGCCACCCATCTGGCCTCCAGTATCGATATGGCGGTGCGCAGCAAGAACAACGACGAGGTGATCGCCACAATCGCCGCACTGCCGGAGCAATATCGAGGTTTCGCGTTCGAGGGCGCCGCGACGGGATTGGCCGCCGTCGACTCGATCACCCCGTTCGGCCGCCGCGCGCACGATTTGATCGCCGGTCCGGCCGCGAAACACGATCTGACCATGTACGTCGGGGTGGGCCTGGCGATGGGCCGGATTCCGAAAGTGTTGTGGCGCAAGACTCTCCCGAAACACGAGAGCTACCGATGGCTGGCACTGGACGGGTACGGCTTCTACAACGCCTTCTTCCACACCGAGAAATGGGTCGGCCGCCACTACATCGACAACCGCCTGCCGCGGTGGATGGGTGATCCGGCGCCCCTGCACCGCGCGATCGATCAGGGGATCGGCCGGGCGCTGTGGTTCATCGGCGGTGGCTCGGTCGACGGGGTGACGAAGATGATCGAGGAATTCGACAGCACCCGCCACCCCGACCTCTGGGACGGCATCGGCATCGCCACCACGTTCGCCGGCGGGGTCGAGGTCGCCGATCTGGAGGCGATCCTGGCCCGCGTGCCGCAATTCCGGACCCAGCTGGCCGCCGGCGCGGCCATGGTTGCCAAGATCCGGCAGCAGGCCGACAGTGCCACCGCGCATACCCACGTCGCCGTGCGCACCTATACCGGACGCGGCATCGACGAGGCCGCCGCGCTCATCGATCGCGCCTTCGCCGACGTGCCGCAGGACGGCACGGCCGGCGCCTATGTGGCCTGGCGCGACCGGCTGGGCGTCCTCGCCGCGACACCGGGAGACGACGCGTGAGCGTGGACTGGACCGGCCGTCATGTCATCGTGACCGGCGGCTCGGAGGGGATCGGCGCCGCTGTGGCGACTGCCTTCGCCCGCCGCGGCGCGCGCGTGTCGATCATCGCGCGGCGCGAAGCGGTGCTGGCGGCCACCGCGCGGCGCATCGGCGCCGAATGGGCCGTCGCCGATGTCACCGACCGGGCCGGGCTGGCCGCCGCGATCAAGGATCTCGAAGCGCGGCAGGGTGATTGCGCCGTCCTGGCGTGCTGCGCGGGGCTCACCCTGCCGGGCCGATTCCTCGATCTGGCCGACGACGAGTTCGATATCCAGATGCAGGCCAATTACCTGGGCTCGGTATACGCCGTGCGTAGCGTCTACCCCGGAATGGTCGAACGCGGTCGCGGCAATATCCTGCTGCTCAGTTCCACCTCGGCATTTCTCGGCATCGTCGGCTACTCGAGTTACGGGCCGACCAAGGCCGGCGTACGGCAACTGGGCCTGTGCCTGCGCTACGAGGCCGAGCCGCACGGGATCTCGGTATCGGTGCTGTATCCGGCCGACACCGATACCCCCGGCCTGCTGCGCGAGAATCTGCGCAAGCCCGCCGAAACCAAGGCCATCACGGGGTCGATCGCGCCCATGCCGGCCGACCGGGTCGCCGAGGTCGCCGTGCGCGGAATGGAACGCGGCCGAGCCCACATCACCGTCGATCCGCTGACCGCGTTCTTCCTGCGCTGGGCCAATATCCCGGAAGATTTCGCGCGGCCGTTCTTCCGCCGCAGCATCGCGAAGGCACGCGCATCGCGGCCATGAGAACCGCCCCACCGGAAGGACATTCGCCGTGGCAGGCACCGTAGACTACGCCGCCGGATCGCTGCGCGCGCAGCTGCACCGCATCTTCACTCCCGGCCCGGGCGAAGACGGCATCGCGCTGCCGGTCCATCTGCGGCTGCATTACGCGCTGTGGCTGACCAGACCGGAGATCGCTCCCATGTCGGTGGGCATCATGGCCGCCGACGTCCTGTTCAGCGCGCGGTCGTGGGACGAGATCCTGACGGTGCCGATGCTGGTGGCCTCGCTCATGCTCGCCGCCGCGATCCAGCTGCTGCACGTCGCCAACTGCCTGGCCGACCGCTGGGTGGACGTGGATTACAAATCGAAGTTCTCGCGGATGGTGCGTGATCTCGGGGTGCGGTTCGTGGCCCGCCAGATCTACGCGACCACCGCGTTCATCGGCGTGTCCGCGCTGTATCTGACGTGGGCTACCGGCCATCCCGATCTGCTGCCGCTGATCGTGCTCGGAACCGTACTGCTGCTGCAATATTCGCTGCCGCCATGGCATTTCAAGGCCTCGGGGTTCTGGCAGATCCCCTTCACCTATCTGATGACGATGGTCTTCCCCGGCCTGGTCGTGCTGCGGCTCTACGACCGTGGCATCGACGTCGCGGCACTGGTGGCGATCCTCGGAATGGGCCTGACGCTCACGGGGCTGTTCTCGATCAATACCGCCGAGGACATCCCCGAGGACGCCGAACACGACATCCTGACCTCCGTGCGCGCGCTGGGGCTGCGGACCTCGCTGATCGAGTCGTTCACCCGGGTGCTGGTAGGTGCGCTGATGGTGGCCGGCGGGACCCTGGCCCTGCGCGGTGCGATCTGGAGTCTGGTGCCGTACGGGGCCGGCGTGCTGATCGCGCTCGGTTTCGTGGGCAGCACGCTGGTGCGGGTGTGGTCGGCGGATCTCGATGCGGCGATGCCGGTGCTGCGTGCGCGAGCGAAGTTCTTCACCGCGATGGTGGCGTTAATGTCGTGGGTCACCGTCGTTCCCGCGGCGGCCGTCTTCGCCGCGCGCTGAACGGTTCCGGCATGCGAACGGCCCGTCCCTTGCGGTGACGGGCCGTTCGATATCGAAAGTACTACCGCACGGTGACGGTCATCGAGAACCGCTGGCCCGGGTTGGCCTGATCCCACGGCCGCACCGACACCAGGCTCAGGCGGGTGCTGCCGGCGTGGGCGGCGGTGAAGGTCCACACGCTGGTACCGGGCGCACCCGGCATCGAGCTGCCCGGCCGGAACACCGGATCACCCTCCTGAGCGAGCACCCCGCGGTCGACTTCGCCGATCTGCCAGACGTATCCGGTCGTCGGGTTGTCGGGCAGGGCCACCGCCAGTTCCTGTCCGACGTCGAGGGTCGTGGTTCCGCCGTCGCCGTCGGTACCGACGATGATCGGCTCCGATACCGCCTGCACGGCACCGGGCACAGCGGGAATCGGGTCGGCCCCGGCAACCGCATTCGCCCCACCGGCCGTCAGCGCCAGACCGAACACAACCATCAGCAAAGGTGTACGCACCGCATTCCTTCCATATTCAAACGGGCGTCCACACCCTACAGTCGCGCTCAGTTCAGCAACGCCAAACCGCCATAGGCACCGGAGAATTCGGGATGCTCCCCCACGTCCGCCGGATTGTCGGGCCGCCACAGCGGCAGATGCACCAGTCCGGGTTCCAGCAGCGGCCAGTCGTGGAAGAATTCCGCGATATGGTCCTTGTCGCGCAGCACGATTTCGGTCGAGGTGCGTCCCGAGAGCTTCTGCGCCTCCAGCACTTCGATCGGTTGCCCGTCGGCGGTGGCATGGGTGATCGCGAGATAGCTGCCCGGGGCGACAGCTTGCTGCAGCCGTGCCACACATCCGGCCGGATCGGCCTCGTCCGGGACGAAATGCAGGACGCCCAACAGCAATACGGCGATCGGCCGGTCGAAGTCCAGCACCTCCCGCACCAGCGTATCGTTCAGAATCGTGTCCGGCTCGGCGACATCGGCCTGCACGACCGCCGCATGCGGGTTGCCGTCCAGGATCGCCCGGCTGTGCGCCACCGCCACCGGGTCGATATCGACGTAGACGACACGGGCCTGCGGATTACGCGCCTGCGCCACCTCGTGCACATTGCCGACGGTCGGAATGCCCGAGCCCAGATCCAGGAATTGGGTGATGCCGGCGTCTACCAGATGACGCACGCAGCGGCGCAACAGATCTCGGTTGGCGCGCATGGTTTCGGCGACATTCGGGGTGAACGACTCGATCTGGCGTGCCAGCGTGCGATCGATCTCGAAATTGTGCATCCCGCCGACGAAATAGTCGTACACCCGCGATGCGCTGGGCCGATCCAGGTCGATACCTTCCGGCGCCCAACTAGGTCTGGTCATCGCAACCTCTCTGGAATCCAACCCCGCCGGAAGGCGAAGCCACGCAATCGTATTCGACAGGTGTGCGAAACTCCCGCGGTTCACACGAAGTCCACGCCCCGGCTACCATCATCGACATGGCGTGGGATGGGTCCGAACACGACGGTCCGCACGCCGACCTGGCGCACCGATGGTCAGCGGCGCTCGGCGGCGGGATCCGCGATCACGTCGTACCCATGAGCGTTTCCGAGGCCCGCCAGTTGCTGGTCACCCTCGCCCGGGGGTTGATCGACGCCGCCGACTCCGGCGGTACCGCGCGGGTCGCCGAACTGGGCGGCGATCTGGCCCGCGCTCATTTCGTCGGCGACGAGGTCCTCGGCCGCACCATGACGGTGCTGGCCACCTACTTCGCCGAACTCGACATCGCCTCCGGCCGGGCCGCAGAATTGATCGGCGCCTTCGCCGGCGGTTACGTGCGTGCCTTCCGGGCCTGGCTGCTCAGCGAACAGGAAAGTGTGCGCACCGCCGATATCGCGGCGCGCAGTGTGGTGGAGGAACAGTTGCGCGCCAGTGAGGCCCGATTGCGGGCCGTGTTCTCCCAGGCCGGGATCGGCACGGGTCTGTCGGATATGACCGGCCGGATCATCGAGGTCAACAACGCGTTCGCCGCCATGCTCGGCTACGAACCGGAACAGATGTACGAACTCGAGGTCACCGACCTCACCCATCCCGACGATCCGCCGGGCATGTGGGAGCTGTACGCGGGCGTGCTGCGCGGGGACCACGATCACGCGCAGATGGAGAAGGCGTATCGCCATCGCGACGGGCACACCGTGTGGACCAATATCAACGTCTCGCTGATCCGTGACGACCACGGCCGGCCGCAGTACACGCTGGTGCTGGTCGAAGACATCTCCGAACAGCGCGAGTTGCGCGAGCGCCTGAGCTACCGGGCCCATCACGATCCGCTCACCGGCCTGGCCAACCGGTCCCGGTTCTTCGACGCGCTCACCGAGGCCTTCACCGATCCGGACGCGCGAGTCGGCCTGTGCTACGTCGACCTCGACCATTTCAAGGCCGTCAACGACACCTTCGGCCACTCCATCGGCGACGAACTGCTCACCCGCGCGGCGGCCCGGCTGTGCGCGTGCGCGATCGGGGAGAACAATCTCGTGGCCCGGATGGGCGGCGACGAATTCGTCATTCTGGTGCCCCGCACCCGCCGTCGGCGCGAACTGATCGATCTGGCCCGCACGGTGCTCGACGCGTTCACCGTGCCGTTCGACATCGACGGGCACCGGTTGCGGATCGGGGTGAGTATCGGCGTCATCTCCGAACAGGCCGCCGAAACCACCACCGAAGAACTGCTGCAGGCCGCCGATTCGACCATGTACTGGGCCAAGACCGACGGCCGCGGCCGCTACGCGGTCTTCGACCCCAGCCGGCGCCGCCGCGAGCACACCCGCGCCGAACTACTCGCCGATCTCCCGGGCGCGCTGGCCCGCGGCGAATTCTTCCTCGACTACCAGCCGATCGTGGATCTCGGCGACCACCGGCCGGTCGCGGTGGAGGCCCTGGTGCGCTGGCACCACCCGCAGCTGGGAATTCTGAGTCCGGCCCGGTTCATCGATCTGGCCGAGGGCGGCGGCCACATCATCGCGCTCGGCACGGTGGTGCTGGAGCAGGCGTGCCGGGAAGGCCGGCGCTGGTGCGACCGCTTCGGCGACAAGGCGCCGGTGGTGAGTGTGAACGTCTCGGCGGAGGAAGTCGCCGATCCGGCCTGGCTCGAACGGGTGCAGAAGATCGTCGCGGACACTGGAATCCCGCCGGACCGGCTGCAATTGGAGCTCACCGAGCGTACCTTCATGCACGCCATCGGCCGGCCACTGCAGGCGCTGCACACCCTCGCCGAATCCGGAATCCGCATCGCCATCGACGATTTCGGCACCGGATATTCCAATCTGGCCTATCTGGGCCAGCTTCCGCTGCACGTGGTGAAATTGGCGGGGCCGTTCATCCATCGCATCCGCAATGCCGGCACGGTCGGCCGCAGCGATCTGCTGATCCTGGAGACGATCATCGATCTCAGCCACGATCTGGGCCTGAGCGTGACCGCGGAATGCGTGGAGACCCGGCATCAGGCCGACCGGCTGCTCGGACTGCAGTGCGATACCGCCCAGGGCTGGTACTTCCACCACCCGGTGCATGCCGACGTGATCGCGGATCTGCTCGAACGCGAACTCGAAGCCCCGGGGTCGCTGCCGCTCGAGCTGCCCGGCACGCCGCCGAAACCGCACGGCCTCTGACTGTTCCACGCACGCGGGCGGTGCGGTGGCCCGCATCGGCCACCGCACCGCCCGCGTTGTGTCCCGGAATCAGAACGCCGTACCACCGGTGGCCGCGCTGCGGCCGTGCTTCATGAACACCACACCGACGAGCGCGACAGCGGCGGCCACGGCCACGAAGTAGAAGCCGAGCTCATATCCGCGGTCGGCGAACAACAGCGGAATATCCTTGGTGGCCACATGCTTTCCCGCCACCGAGATATCGGCGCGCACCGGATTGGCGTTGAGGAACGCGGTCGCCACCGCGATGCCGATCGCGGCGCCCATCGACTGCATCACCCCGAGCATGCCCGCGCTGATGCCCTGCTGTTCGGCCGGGACGCCCTCCACGATGAGGTTCGGCGTCGAGGCGTAGTACAGGCCGAAGGCGAGGCCGTACACGGCGCTGATCAGGGCGATCACACTCCAGCCGTGGTCGAGCACCGCATAGGCCAGCCCGCTGAGCACCATCACCACCAGCGCCGACATCAGCGGCAGCCGCGCACCGGAGCGGCGGATCCAGAACCCGGCGATCAGTCCGGCGATCATGCCGAGCACCGCCTGCGCCAAGGCCACGTGCACCGCGAATCCGAGCAACGTCAGATTGTCGCCGTAGGTATAGCCCGGGTTCAGGCTCACCTGCACGGCCTGCGCCGGCAGCATCTGCCCGGTCTGGGCGTGGATCTCGGCGAGCGTGCCCTGCACGACACCGGCGGTGACATCCGCGGCGGGCGGCGACTGGGTCATGTACCCCACCGCGTAGCCCTGGTATCCGATCGTGAACGACGCCAGCAGCGCGACGAACAACACCACGCTCACTCGCGGGTGGAACAGCAGCTTCATATCCATGATCGGTTGCCGCACACGCATTTCCACGATCGGGAAGGCGGCGAGCAGCACGAGTCCGACGACCAGCCAGGCGAGAGTCGACGGCTTCGCCCAGCCCCAATCCTGCCCCTTGTCGAGGTAGATCAGCGTCAGCACCGCACCCGTGGCCAGCAGCACCGCGCCGATCACATCCAGTCGCTGCGGCGTGCGCAGCCGCGACTCCGGCACGATCAGTGCGACCAGCGGCAGCATGATCAGGGTGAAGACGAACAGGAACCAGAAGATCGCCCGCCAGCTGTGGTGGTCGACGATGTAGCCGCCGATCAGCGGTCCGGCCACGGCCGAAACACCCAGGCCGGTGGAGGCCACACCCAGCCCGATCGGCACGTACTTGCGGGGCATGAGGTCGCGGATCAGGCCGTAGGAGATCACCGCGGTCGCGATCGCGGTGGCCTGCAGACCTCGCCCGACCAGGAAGATCATCCAGTTGCTGGTGACCGCGCACAGCGCGCAGCCGATCAGAAACAGCACCCCGCAGAGCAGGAACATCCGCTTCTTGCCCCAGATATCGCTCATCTTGCCGATCAGCGGCGAGGCCGCGGCGCCGATGACGCCGAAGATGATGATCGCCCAGTTGATATTCGCGCCCTGGTCGGGAAAGGTCGGCGCGATCTGGCGCAATGCCGCCGACACCATGACGAATTGCATCGGGGCGACCTCGGTGAACAGCACAATCACCGCGAGCACGGTGAAAATGCGCAGTTTGGACGCGCCGTCGAGGCGGCCGGTGGTATCGACCGGCTCCGACGGTGTCGTCGCTTCGAGGGAGGTGGACATATGCCCTCCGGGGTGACAGGTGAACAAGATGGCGTGAACCGTGTCACATTCCGGGTGGTCCGAATATCACCGAACCCGCTCAGTGGGACCGAACTCGCGCATCTCCATGTCGCGCGACACCGCGGCAGGGCACAATGCTCTGATGCTCGATTTGTACTACGGCTTGTTCCTTCTCCTGGTCGAGGGAGAGCGGCTGAGCCAGATCTTCGGAGTTTCGCTCGTCTCCGGAAATCCCTGAGTCCGAGAGCGATTCACTCCCCTCCGGCCGACCCGGCCGACTCACCTCATAGCCGGTAGCCAGCCGAAACAACACCGAGTGGGCGATCGAGGTGCGCTAGGTGGTCGCGAGTAGATCGTCCAGCAACGATCGGGTGTGGACGAGTCGGTCGATATCACCGGTGATGCGGCGACGCTCCACTTCCAGTCGTTCGCGGCAGCCGTCCAACAGCAGGGAATCGCCGGACAGGCAGGACAGGATCTCACCGATGAGGTCCATATGCAGCCCGGCCGCGAGCAGGGTGCGGATGTGCGCCACCGTGCGGACGTCGGAGTCGCCGAAGACGCGGTACCCGGCGGTGGTTCGCTCCGGCTTCAGCACACCTCGTTCCTCGTAGTACCGCAGTGCGCGCACACTCACCCCGGTTCGCTCGGCCAACTCTCCGATCTTCACCTGGCGCTCCGTTCGCTGTTCGGGCTTGACTCTCACGTGGACGTGAGAGTTTAGCGTCCCAGCATGCTCCGACTCCTCATCCTCATATTCTGCGTATTCAGCGTCACCACCGGCGAATTCGTCGTCGCCGGAATCCTGCCCGAGGTCGCCGCCGACCTCGGGGTCAGCGTCGGCGCCGCCGGTCTGCTGGTCACCGCGTACGCCGTCGGCATGATCATCGGCGGGCCGCTGCTCACCGCCGTGACGGCCGGAATCGATCGGAAACGCCTGATGGTGGCCCTGCTGGCCGTCGCGGTCGTCGGCAATGCCGTCTCCGCCCTCGCGCCCGACTTCCGGCTGCTGTTGGCGGCCCGGTTGCTCACCGCGCTGGTGACCTCAACGTTCTTCGCCCAGGCCGTCGTGATCGCGGTACAGTCCGCGGCCCCGGAGCGGGCCGGAACCATGGTGGCCCGCTTGGCATTCGGCATGAACCTGGCGATGATCCTCGGAGCTCCGATCGGCACCCGGATCGGCAGTCAGTGGGGTTGGCGAGCGACGTTCGCCACGATCGCGGTCGCCTGCCTGATCGGCCTCGTCTCGGTCGCCCGGGCGTTCCCCTCCGCGGCCGCCGCGCAGCGGACCTCGGCCGTCGCGGAGTTGCGGGTCCTGCGGCGGGGGCCGGTGCTGGTGGCGCTGGCGATCACCGCGGTCGGCAACGTCGGCGCGCTGATGGTGTTCAGCTACCTCGCCTCGCTGCTCACGAACCTGGGTGGGCATCCCGCCGGCCGCCTGCCACTGCTGCTGCTCGCCTACGGCGTCGGCGCGACGATCGGCAATCTCGTCGGCGGCACGCTCTACGACCGCAACCCACGGTTCGCTCAACCCGCGCTGCTCGGGCTGCTGGCCGCGACCTTCGTGGGAGCGTGGTTCGTCGCGACCGTCACCGCGCTCACCGTGGTCGCGGTCGTCGCGATCGGCCTGCTCGGCTTCGCCGTCATCCCCGGAATGCAGGCGCGCGTGATGACAACCGCCGCCACGGCACCCACCCTGGCCATGGCCGTCAACGCCTCCGGCTACCAACTCGCCGCGGCCGCCGCGGGACTCGTCGGTGGACTGATCGCCGACTCGCCCGCAGGCCCCCGCCCTCTCTATCTCGTCGCCGCCGGCCTCACCGTCTGCGGCTTGCTCATGACCGTCACGACCACTCGTGCGTCCCAGCCCGAGGACGTCGCCGTCATGGTGGATTGACCCGCCCACCAGCAGACACACGCCCCGCCGGTGACAGACCGGCGGGCCGTGCGATCAGCGCATCCAGCGACCAGCGGCCGGGCCCCACCCACAGCAGGAAGATCAATCCGAGCAGCATCGCGAAATCGGTGCGCGCGTCGTGAGCCATTCCCCAGAAACCCTGCACTCCACCGAATCCGCCCGGGCGCAGCTCACGCACTTTGGTCAGCGCGATCGCCAGCACGATGTCGATGAGCAGCGGCACCGCCGCCAGCCGGGTCAGCAGACCGAGCAGGACCAAGGCACCGCACACGATTTCGACGACACCGTCGAGGTCGGCGAAGAACGTCGGCGCCGGTATCCCGATCTTGTCGAATCGACCCGGTCCCAGCGCGTGCGGGTAGACGAACTTCTGAATCCCCTCACTGAGGAACACCAGTCCCACCGCCAACCGGATACAGATCACCGCCGGCGGGCCCTCGGGGCCCAGTATCTTCCACCACGACCACTGCTGCGCTTCCGCCATGAGACTTCGCCTCCCGACTTCGCCACCTGGTTCCGCATCCGACCCTACGGCGAGCGCACCGCCGCGGACTGTGGATACGGCTCTGCCACTGCGCGCGATTCCGGGAGGTCTCGCCGACGAAGACGACCCGGCGGCGTGCCGTGTGAGCGACACGCCGCCGGGTGGCGGTTCGCGGACCGCCGACGATCCGCACAGCGGGAAGCGTCGGCGAATCCGTGTCAGCCGATGTTGGCCGACAAGTCCGGAGCCATCCGATACACCTCGTCACGCCAGTTGTTCCAGGCGTGGATGCCGAAGGCCGGGAAGTCGTAGGCGATGTTCTGCGCGCCCAGTGACGCCATCCGCACCTGGAATGCCCGGGTGTTCACCAGCGCCAGCGCCTCGAGTCCCATTCCGTTGACGGTGCCCATATTCGGCCCGTCGGTGGCGGTGGGCAGTCCGCTGCCTGCCGAGATCCACAGCCGCGTGTGGTTCTGAATCAGCCTGGGCGCGAACACGAACGGATCCATCCGCAGCCACTGCGGGCCCCACGGCGGAGCCATCGCATCGACGTTGTAACCGCCCGTGTCGAGCATGGCCATGCGGATCGCCTCGCGCATACCCGGCGCCGAGATATTGAGGTAACCGGAGAACGAGCCGGCGAAGCTGAACTGATCGGGATGGTAGGCGGCCAGGGTCAGCGCGGCGCTACCGCCCATCGACAGGCCGAAGACGCCGTTGCGGTCGGCCCGGAATCCCAGGCGGTCGCGCAGCGCGCCGCGTAGATTCTGCGTCAGGAAGGTCTCCCACTTGTAGGTGTAGGACTTACCCGGTCCGGCCGAAAAGGCCTGCAGCGCACCGGATCCCGACGACGACCCGGACGAGGAGCCCGAGCCCGGCGCGACACCGAGGAAGCTCGACGGGGCGTTCCAGTCCGCGTAGAAGCTGGACTGTCCGCCGACCGGCATCACCACGTTGATATTCCACGAGGTCAGCAGGTGCGCGATATCGGTTTCGATCTCCCAGCCGTTGAGATCCTCGCGGGCGCGCATGCCGTCGAGGGCGTAGACGACGCGGTCGGTGTTGCCGTCGGCGGCGCGGAAGACGCGCGATTTGATCGGCCCCATACTCGAGTCGACCCAGAAGTCGAAGCCGGCGGGGTCGAAGGCGGCCGCGGCCCGCGGGAGCTGACCCGACACCGCGGCGGTCAGCGGCACGAACAGCGCCAGGGCCAAGGCGAGCAGGGTCCGCCCGAGCGTCGTACCGGAGCGCCCGGATCTCTGCCGACGCAATCTTCGCATGTGTAAACAGCACCTTTCGTGATCGAACGCCGAGGCCCCGCCCCCGCCGGGCCGCGACGGTGCCCAGTGCCGCCACCCCGACCCCCGGCCTCGCCGGGGTCCGCCGCACTGCGCGTGTCACGCCCGTATCGACCACCCATTCGGCGCCGTTACTGAAATGTGATGTTTATTTCCGACCGACCGGTCTCGCATAACAGACATACCGAGCGGTCATGCGGCGAAGGCGTCCGGCGTCGGCCCACCGACGCCCGCGGCGAACTCCCGACGGACCGTCGGCCAACCGGTGCATCCGGTCCTCGTTGCACGTGCAAGCCGCGCAGTGGCCGCCACCGGCCCCGGCTCGGCCGCCGAAACAGAGGCTCCGAACAGCGACAGATCCGCATCGGGCGGTCGCCCCCTACGACGAGCGCTGCCGCGACCGGATCGAGTGCGCGGAGGTCCGGCCGCTCGCACGGCATCGGATTCTCGACCTCCCATGCACCCGCATCGCCCGCGTCTCCGCACGCGTTCGGGCGCAGCCATTCGCCGGCGGGCCCGCACCGGTCGCTGATTGTGAAATTCTCAGCGACCGGAGCGAACCACGATCTCCCGCGGCCTACTTGTCCGGGAACCCGGCGGAAAATCCGGCGGCGATGAGCGCGGCGGCGATGACCGACAGGACGGCGATGCTCCACATGGCAAACCTCTTCGATTGTGGGCCAAGCGGATTCACCGTAGCGTGATGTGGTTCACACCGCGACCGAAACGGCGCAATCGGCAGCGCCGACTCGCCCGCGCCGAGTCCGACCCGCCCACAACGCAATTCCCCCGCACCTTGCGGGCGGCCGCGATGCCACAGGCCGGCTCGGTCGATGCCTCTTCGTGAAAAGTCGGCGTTGCTGCGACGAAGTCGGGCCTGCCCGGGACGTGCCGCACAAACATGTTTTGATGCGCATATGTCCGTGAGGCAATGAAGAAGGCCGACAGACACCTTTGGCAGAACTCCGCAAGGCCGGAAGCCGGCGGGATGTCCGGTGCGGACGAAACATCCGCCCGCACCGGCACTTCCACTACTTCTTCGAACGATCCCGCTTCTCGCGCACCCGCACCGAGATGCGCACCGGCGAACCGTCGAAACCGAATTCCTCACGCAGGCGGCGCTCCAGGAAACGGCGGTAGCCCGCCTCCAGGAATCCGGTGGTGAACAGCACGAACGTCGGCGGCCGGGTGGTCGCCTGGGTCGCGAACAGCACGCGCGGCAATCGCCCGCCCCGCATCGGCGGCGGCGTCGCCGCGATGACCTCCTTGAGCCAGGTGTTGAGCCGGCCCGTGGGGATCCGCTGATCCCAGGATTCGAGCGCGGTTTCCATTGCCGGAACGAGCTTTTGGACCGCGCGGCCGGTGTGCGCGGAAATGTTCACCCGCTGCGCCCAGGGCACCCGCACCAGTTCGCGCTCCACCTCACGCTCGAGCTGGTAGCGGCGATCCTCGTCGACCAGATCCCACTTGTTGAACGCGAGCACGAGTGCGCGGCCGGCATCGGCGACCATGCCGATCACGCGCAGATCCTGTTCGGTGATCGGTTCGGAGGCGTCGATCAGCATGATCGCGACCTCGGCGGCCTCGATGGCGGCCTTGGTGCGCAACGAGGCGTAGAACTCGGTTCCGTCGGCCGTGCCGACCTTGCGGCGCAGGCCTGCGGTATCGACGAAACGCCATGTTTTGCCGCCCAATTCGACCAGCGAGTCGACCGGGTCGACCGTCGTTCCGGCCACATCGTGCACCACGGAACGCTCGTCACCGGACAGCTTGTTCAGCAGGCTGGACTTGCCGACATTCGGCTTACCGACCAGGGCCACTCGCCGCGGGCCCCCTCCCCCGGAACCCTCGCGCGGAGTTTCCGGCAGCACCGCGAGCACATCGTCGAGCAGGTCGCCGGTACCGCGACCGTGCGCCGCCGACACCATCCGCGGCTCTCCCAGCCCGAGCGACCACAGCACGGCCGCATCGGCTTCGGCCTTCTCGCCGTCGACCTTGTTCGCGACCAGGATCACCGGAGTCTTGGAGCGCCGCAACGCCTTCACCGCCGCCTCGTCGGTCGCGGTCGCACCCACGGTGGCGTCCACGACCAGCAAGATCGCATCGGCGGTCTGCATCGCCAGTTCGGCCTGCCGGGCCACCGCCTGCTGCAGACCCTTCGCGTCAGGTTCCCAGCCGCCGGTGTCCTGCACCAGGAAGCGGCGCCCCGCCCAGCTCGCCTCGTACGACACCCGATCGCGGGTGACGCCCGGAATGTCCTCGACGACCGCCTCGCGGCGGCCCAGGATCCGGTTCACCAGCGTCGATTTGCCGACGTTCGGGCGGCCGACGACGGCCACGGTGGGCATCGGCACATGCTCGTGCGCGTCCGCGTCGCCCTCGAAATCGGCGATCTCCCAATCGGTTTCGTCGGTCCAGATGCCGTCGCCGGCGAGAGTGTCGGAACTCGAACTCGGTGTCACACTCGGGCTCATCTGCGCTCTCCCACCGTAATCTGCTGCGCCACAACCCGGTACAGCTCGTCGATGACCTGGTCCATGCTCAGCTCGCTGGTGTCGACCTGCACCGCGTCCGCGGCCGGGCGCAGCGGCGATACCGCGCGGGTGGAATCCAGATTGTCGCGGCGCTGCACATCGGCGAGCACCGCGTCGTAATCGTCGCCGCGACCTTCGGCGATGTTCTGCTGATTGCGCCGCGACGCGCGGGCCTGCGCCGACGCGGTCAGATAGATCTTGGCGTCGGCATCGGGCAGCACGACCGTGCCGATATCGCGGCCTTCGACCACGATCCGCCCGGCCGCGGCCGCGATCTCACGCTGCAGGGCGACGAGTTGCGTCCGTACCTCGGCCACCGCGGAGACGGCGGAGACCGCCTTGGTCACCGCGTCGCCGCGAATTTCGGCCGACACGTCCTCGCCGTCGAGTTCGATCAGCTCGTGGCCGGGATCGGTGCCGATGGTCAGCGGCAGATCCTTGACCGCGGCCGCGATCTCGGCGGGATCGGTCAGCTCGACACCGCTGCGCAGCACCCGCAGGGTCGCGACGCGATACATCGCGCCGGTGTCGAGATAGCGGGCGCCGAGCCGCGCCGCGAGACGGCGCGACACACTCGACTTGCCGGTGCCCGACGGGCCGTCCATGGCGACGACGAGTTCCGCGCCAGGGATGCCGTCGTCGCCGATGCCGGATTCCACCACGTCACGGCCTCCTCGGATCCGATCGTCCAGCATGTCCACACCACTCACAACTCCACCGCCTCGTACAACTTCCCGATTTCGTCTCGGCCCAGCACTCGCAGGGTGCCCGACCGTTGATCGCCCAGCGCGACCGGCCCGATATGGGTGCGAACCAGCGCGATCACCGGGTACCCGACCTCGGCCAGCAACCGCCGCACGATGTGCTTGCGGCCCTCGTGCAGGATCACCCGGACCAGCGATTTGCCCTCGGCGACCTCGAGCACCTGGAATTTGTCGACCTTCGCCGGGCCGTCCTCGAGTTCGACGCCGTCGCGCAGCTGCTTGCCGACCCCACGCTGCATTTCACCCTGCACCGTCGCGAGATACGTCTTCGACACCTGGAACGACGGATGCATCAGCCGATGCGCGAGATCGCCGTCGTTGGTGAGCAGCAGCAGGCCCTCGGTATCGGCGTCGAGGCGGCCGACGTGGAACAGCCGCTGACCGGCCATCACCCGCTCGGCGACGATATCGCCGACGCAGGGACGGCCCAGTTCGTCCGACATCGTCGACTGGAAACCCTTGGGCTTGTTCAGCGCCAGGTAGACCTGTTCGTCGCGAACCACGACGCGAACGCCGTCGACCCGCACCACGGCCGTATCGGGATCGATGCGCAGGCCCTGTTCGCGCACCACCGCCCCGTCGACCTCGACGCGGCCCTGTTCGATGAGCTCTTCGGCCGCGCGGCGCGAGGCCACGCCGGCCTTGGCGAGCACCTTCTGCAGGCGTTCGCCCTCACCCCACGGCAACTTCTTGGGACCGGATTGCTCGGCCTCGACATGCTGGTGGCGGGCGGGTTTGGCGAAACTCAGCACGGTCGGCGGAGTCTTGCGCTTCTTCGGCTTCGGGGCGGCCGCGCGAGGGCGACCGGCGGCAGTGCCGCGATCCCGCGAGCCGGCGGGTGAATCGCCGCGCGAGGGGCGGGCATCGCCACGGCCGTATCGCGAGTCACCGCGTGCGTCCCCGGCCGCCTGGCCGCGAGCGAACCGATCGCCCCGGCCGTAGCCCCCCTCGGACCGCGAACCCCGTCCGGCGCTGTCCCCGCGGCCGTAGCTCTCGCCGCCACGGTTGTAGCGGTCGTCTCCGCGGCCGGACCTCTCCCCGCCGCGCCCGAAGCGGTCGTCCCCTCGGCCGGACCTCTCCCCGCCGCGCCCGAAGCGGTCGTCCCCTCGGCCGGACCTCTCCCCGCCGCGGCCGTAACGGTCGTCTCCGCGGCCGGACCGGTCACCACCGCGGCCGTAGCTCTCGCCCCCGCGGCCGTAACGGTCGTCCTCGCGGCCGGGTCGCGACCCACGTGTGTCGCCGCGGCCGTAACTGTCGTCCCGGCGCCCGTAGCGGTCGCCGCGTCTGTCATCGCTGCGGTCGGCGCGGCCGGCCGCCCCTCGTGCCGCGCGTCCGCCGCCACGAGGCGGGTCGCTGTGTCTTTTCCTACGGTCCGGTGTGCCATCTCGGCGAGCGGGTGTATTCACGTGGTCCTCTGATCAGTCGACAGGATCCGCTGCGGATCCGGTCAATCCTCGGTGCCGAGATCGATATCCGATTCGGCGGGTTTCTTCAGCTTGGTGTACCGGGGGTCGGTGTCCAGGCTCTCGTTGATCTCATCGATCAGGTCGACGCCCGGTAGCAGGGGCGCCAGCGACGGAAGTTCCGCCAGCGACGCGAGCCCGATCCGTTCCAGGAACAGTTCGGTGGTGACGTAGAGGGTGCCGTTGGTATCGACGTCGGCGCCCGCCTCGGCGATCAGTCCCCGCGCCACCAGGGTGCGGATCACGCCGTCGACGTTCACCCCGCGCACGGCACTCACTCGTGCTCGCGTAACCGGTTGACGATAGGCGATAACCGCCAAAGTTTCCAAAGCGGCCCTGGTGAGCTTGGACCGCGCCCCGTCCAACAGCATACGTTCGACATAGGGCGCGTACTCGGTCCGGGTGTACAGACGCCACCCGTCGCCCACATAGCGCAGATCGATTCCACTGCCCCGCGCGGTCCACTCCGCCGACATCTCGCGCAACACCCGCTCGATCCGGGCAGGCGCGTCGTCGACCGCCGCCGCGAGCAGTTCCGCCGACGCCGGCGCATCCACTACCAGCAGCATCGCCTCGAGCGCCGACCGCACCTCCTGGTCGTCGAGCGGACGAGCGACCTCCTCCTCGTCCGCGTCGTTCTCCGCCCCGGGCCGCACCTCGCGGGGATGCTCGGCATCACCGCTCGGCCCACTCCCTACGGCCTCCGCAACGCCGGACTCGCCAACGAAGGTTCGCGAAACACCCGACTCGGTACCAGCATCCTGCGCATCGTCGACACCAGCGGGCGCAACCTCGTCAGCGGCGGTCTGAGCGGCATCGTCCGCGGCAGGTGCGACCGCCGCATCATCACCACCACGCCCCGACGAATCGGCCGAGGAGGGCACGACCTCGGAACGGCCGGTCTGTCCGATCGCGGCATCGCCCGCCGGGGCGACGGCGGCCGCTTCGGCTCGGGCTTCCGCGTGATCCATCGACTGCTCACCGTGCGACATCATCCGTAATCCTCATCGATTGTCACAGGCTCGGCGGGCGCGCCCTCGGCGTCGTCGCCGATCCAGCGCACCGCCAGCGGGCCGAGCGGGTCGGGTTGGTCGAATTCGATCGTCTTGCCCCGGTAGAGCTCGAGCAGCGCGAGGAAGCGCGCGACGATCTGGATCGGCATCTCGCAATCGGCGCACAGCTCGTGGAAGGTCGACCACTCTCCCACCCCGCGCTTCTTCAGCATCTCCAAGACCAGCGCGGCCTGTTCGGCCACGGAGATGGCATGGGCGTGCAGGTGGTCCAGCCCGACCGTCGGCCGCGGCCGGGGGCGGAACGCGGCCGCGGCGATATCGGCGAAACCGGCCGCGTCGACGCCGAGGCTCACCTCCGGCAGCAGGTCCAGGAAGCGTTCCTCGAGCGACACCGCCCGCGGATACCGGCGCAATGCGGCGGCCTCGAGCTCACCGAGCAGTTCGGCGACCTGTTTGAAGGCCCGATACTGCAGCAGCCGCGCGAACAGCAGATCGCGCGCCTCGAGCAGTTCCAGGTCGTCGGCATCGGTGACCTCACCGGACGGCAGCAGCCGGGCGGCCTTGAGGTCGAGCAGGGTCGCGGCGACCACCAGGAATTCGGTGGTCTGATCGAGAATCCGATCCGCCCGCAGCGTCGGATCGCGTTCCAGGCTCGCGGTGAGCTCTTTGGTGTAGGCGATGAACTCGTCGGTGACCTTGTGCAACGCCACCTCGGTCACATCGAGCCGCCGCTGGCTGATCAGCTGCAACAACAGGTCGAACGGCCCCTGAAAATTGCTCAGCCGCAGGTGGAACCCGTCGGGCTTGTTTTCCGGTACGACCTCGGCAGCCGGTGGTCCGGCCTCGCTCACCGGCCCGACCGGTGGATGACTTCCCGTGCCATCGCCCGATACGCTTCCGCGCCACCGGATTTCGGCGCCCAGGTGGTGATCGGCTCACCGGCGACACTGGCGTCGGGGAAACGGACGGTCCGGTTGATCACGGTGTCGTACACCAGATCACCGAACACCTCCACCACCCGGGCCATCACCTGCCGGGAGTGCAGCAATCGCGCATCGAACATGGTCACCACGATGCCCGACAGGGCCAGCCGCGGGTTGAGCCGGTCCCGCACCTTCTCCACGGTGTCGGTGAGCAGCGCCAGCCCGCGCAGGGAGAAGTATTCGCATTCCATCGGGATGACCACGCCGTCGGCGCAGGCCAGCGCGTTGACGGTGAGCAGACCCAGCGACGGCTGGCAGTCGATGAGTATGTAGTCGTAGCGGTCGCGCAGCGGTGCCAGCGCGCGGCCGAGGGTCTGTTCCCGGCCGACCTCGTTGACCAGCTGGATTTCCGCCGCCGAGAGGTCGATGTTGCTCGGCAGCAGATCCATCCCGTCGACCTTGGTGTTGAGCAGCACGTCGTCGACGCTCGCCCGGCCGCCGACGAGCAGATTGTGCACGGTCAGGTTTAGGTCGTGGTGGGCCACGCCCAGTCCCGCCGACAGGGCTCCCTGCGGGTCGAGATCGACCAGCAACACCCGGCGGCCGTATTCGGCGAGCGCGGCACCGAGGTTGATGGTGGAGGTGGTCTTGCCGACGCCGCCCTTCTGATTGCACATGGCGACGATCAGGGCGTCACCGTTGCGCGACGACGGGGGTGGTTCGGGAATGTCGCGCAGCGGGCGTCCGGTCGGGCCGAGTTCGGTACCGTCCGCCACGATGTCGTTCGCCTCCCAGAGTCTGCGGGCCGCCTGTTCGATTCGGAGGCCGGTTCGGATATTCGAAAGCGGTTCTGCCGCAGCGTTGTTCGGCGGCTCGGCCGGGCCGGCTGTCGTCATGTCCGCTGCTCCTTCAGTTTTCCTGCTCGTTGCCCCGCCGCGCGCTGCGGAACAGCGGGCGGCCGTCACACCGGACGCCGATGTACCGGACCGCCGCATTAGACGCTACCGCCTCCGAGCGCAAGACCCCCGATCGGACACGCTTGGGGAACGCCCCCGATCGTTGCGCACTTGTGTCATTGCCCGTGCCACAACACCGTGTCCTCACGGCACCAACCGCATTCTGTCGCCTCGAGGGGGTGTTGGGAAACCCTTTGCGGCAATCCGCACCCGATATCGCGCCGCCGCTGCCGGCGCGTTACCGCGCCCGTGGATGCGCGGTGGCCCACACCTCGTGCAGTGTATTGATCGTGACCAGGGTGTAGATCTGCGTGGTCGTCACCGACGCGTGCCCCAGCAACTCCTGCACGACGCGCACGTCGGCGCCCCCGTCGAGCAGGTGGGTGGCGAACGAGTGCCGCAGCGTGTGCGGCGACACCGCGGCGCCGATCCCGGCCCGATCGGCCGCGTCCTGCAATACCTGCCAGGCGCTCTGGCGCGAGAGCCGGCCGCCGCGAGCATTGAGGAACAAGGCGGGGGTGCCCTTGCCGCGGGCGCCGAGCGCCGGCCGGCCCCGAACCAGATAAGCGTCGACCGCCGCCAGCGCCGGCCGCCCGATCGGCACCATGCGCTGTTTACCGCCCTTGCCGTGCAGGACGACCGAGCGCCCGGCGGTGTCGATATCGTCGACGTCGAGTCCGACCACCTCCGAGATCCGGGCGCCGGTGGAGTACAGCAGTTCCAGCATGGCCCGATCCCGCAGTCCGCGCGGCCCGCCCCCGGAACCGGCGTCGTCTCCCCCGCCCGCGGCCTCGAGCAGCCGGGAAATATCTTCGTAGGGAAGCGCTTTCGGCAGTCGCCGCGCCGGGGTCGGCGGCTTCACACCATGCGCGACATCCCCGGTGGTCAGTCCCTCGGCCGCCGCGAACCGGTGCAAGCCGCGCACCGCCACCAATGCGCGGGCGGCCGAACTGGCGGCCAGCGCCGGATAACCCTCGCCGCCCGCCCGCAGCGAGACGACGAAATCGGCGATCTGGTTCTCGGTCACCCGGTCCAGATCACCGATATCGCGCTGTTTCAGAAACTCCCGATATCGCTGCAGATCACGCCGGTAGGCGCTGAGCGTATTTCTCGCCGCGCCGCGCTCGACCGTCAGATGGTCGAGATAGGCCTG
This sequence comes from Nocardia sp. NRRL WC-3656, assembly GCF_000720265.1. Lineage (NCBI taxonomy): Bacteria > Bacillati > Actinomycetota > Actinomycetes > Mycobacteriales > Nocardiaceae > Nocardia > Nocardia sp. NRRL WC-3656. The sequence continues at coordinate 165,750 of NZ_JOJF01000011.1, forward strand.
GATCTGCCGCTCCACCACGCGTTCACCCGACCGGTAGCGGCACAACGACCGCCGGGGCGGCGGGAACAGCGACATTCACGGTGTCATCATGACAGCCGCCGGCGACATTCGTTCGCGCGAAACACAGTTCGCACGTGCCCGAGGAGTACGGCCGGGTGCGGTGAGGCACCCGGCCGGTTGCCCATCAGGCCTGTGCGCGTTCGGCGGCCTTCCGATCGAGCAGCTGCGTCGGCATACCCGGCCATGGCGCGTCGGCGGGCCGCAGCGTCGTGCCGTTCGCCCGCGCGACCGACGCCGCCAGCACACCGGCCACCGCGGTCGCGTTCTCGATCCGGCCCGACAGCGCGGCGGTCACCGCGTCCTGCAGCGGCATCCGCACGATCGACAGATCGGCTTCCTCGTGCTCGGGGTCCGGCCGGTCGGTGTCCGACAACCCGGTCGCGAGATAGATGCGCAGTGCCTCGTCGGTGAACCCCGGCGACAGCACCACATCCACCAGCGTGGACCACTCCCGCGCCGCCAGACCGGTCTCCTCGGCGAGTTCGCGTTGCGCGGCCGCCAGCGGATCCTCCCCGGCCTGATCGAGCAGGCCGGCGGGCAACTCCAGCAACCGCCGCCCGATCGGATGCCGATACTGGTTGATCAGCACCACCGAGCCGTCGTCGTCGAGGGCGACGATCGCGACCGCGCCGTGATGCTCGACCACCTCGCGTTCGGCGACCCGCCCGCCGGGCATTTCGACCTGATCCCGGCGCAGCGCGACGATCGCCCCGGAATACACGGTTTCGGACCCGACGGTGCGGAAGTCGTGGCTTCCGGATTCGCTCACTGCGCGACCCGCTCGGCCTCGTCGGCCTCCTCGCCGTAGATCTCCACCGGAAGCCGTTCGGCGCCCTTGTATTTCAGCGCCGCGTCGACCAGCCCGGCGAACAGCGGATGCGGCCGGGTCGGCCGGCTCTTGAGCTCCGGATGCGCCTGGGTCGCAACGAAATACGGATGCACGTTCGCCGGCAGCTCCACGAACTCGACCAGATGCCCGTCCGGCGAGGTACCGGAGAATCGCAGGCCGCTCTGGGCGATCTTGTCGCGATAGGCGTTGTTGACCTCGTAGCGGTGCCGATGCCGCTCCGATACTTCGGTGGTGCCGTAGGCCTGCGCCACGACCGAGCCCTTCTCCAGCACGGCCGGATAGGCGCCCAGTCGCATGGTGCCGCCGAGGTCGGCCTCACCGGCGACCGCCTGGGCCTGGTCGGCCATCGTGGAGATCACCGGATGCGTTGTCTCCGGCTCGAATTCGGCGGAGTTGGCGTCCTCGAGGCCCACCGAACGGGCGGCCTCGATCACCACGCACTGCAGTCCCAGGCACAGGCCCAGCAGCGGAATGGAGCGGGTGCGCGCGAACCGGATCGCGCCGACCTTGCCCTCGATGCCGCGAATGCCGAAGCCGCCGGGGATCAGCACCGCGTCGACGTCGCCGAGATGATGCTGCGCGCCCTCCGGAGTCTCACATTCGTCGGACTGCACCCAGCGGATGTTCACCTTGGCCTTGGCCGCGAAACCACCGGCCCGCAGCGCCTCGGTCACCGAGAGATACGCGTCCGGCAGGTCGACGTACTTACCGACCAGCGCGACGGTCACCTCTTCGCGCGGGTTGTGCACGCGGTCCAGCAGATCGCCCCAGACGGTCCAGTCGACATCGCGGAACGGCAGGCCGAGCTTGCGCACCACGTAGGCGTCGAGGCCCTCGCGGTGCAGCACCTTCGGGATGTCGTAGATCGACGGCGCGTCGGGCGTGGAGATGCAGGCGTCGACGTCGACGTCGCACATCAGCGCGATCTTGTTCTTCAGCCCCTGCGGCACCTCGCGGTCGCAGCGCAGGATCAGCGCGTCGGGCTGGATACCGATGTTGCGCAGCGCCGCGACGGAGTGCTGCGTGGGTTTGGTCTTCAGCTCGCCGGAGGGCGCCAGATACGGCACCAGCGTCACGTGCAGGAAGAAGCAGTTGTCCCGGCCCACCTCGTGCCGGATCTGACGCGCGGCCTCCAGGAACGGCTGGGATTCGATATCGCCGACGGTGCCGCCGATTTCGGTGATCACCACGTCCGGGGTCTGGCCCTGCAGATCCGGACCGCTCATCGCGAGGATGCGGTTCTTGATCTCGTCGGTGATGTGCGGGATGACCTGCACGGTGTCGCCGAGATACTCGCCGCGCCGCTCCTTGGCGATCACGGTGGAGTAGACCTGCCCCGTGGTGACGTTCGCATAGCCCGACAGATCACGGTCGAGGAAGCGCTCGTAGTGGCCGACGTCGAGGTCGGTTTCGGCGCCGTCCTCGGTCACGAACACCTCGCCGTGCTGGAAGGGATTCATGGTGCCGGGGTCGACATTCAGATACGGGTCCAGCTTCTGCATGGTGACCCGCAATCCGCGGGCGGTCAGCAGCTGGCCGAGGCTGGAGGCGGTCAGTCCCTTGCCGAGGGAGGAGGCGACACCGCCACTCACGAAGATGTGTTTGGTGGCCGTCTGATGGGGGGAACGCGCCGGAATCCGCGATTGACTCACGGAACTCCACGCTAACACGAAAAACGGTTGCGAAACGAATGCCACGCGGGGAATGCCGGAGGTCGTCCTATCGGTTTGTCACTTGCGTCTCATTCAGCGCAGCAACCCCATGACGCGGCGCCCCGGACGCACCGATCGCCCGGCACTCGCTCCGACGTGACGGTCATCCGATCGCGGTCGACGACGGCGGCCACGCTCAGCCGGGAGAAGCGGTCACCGACAGCGAGGTCGCCTCCGGCCCGGTGCCGTAGTGACCGGTTTTGCCGCCCAGTTGCTCGGCGAGGCCGAGAGCCGTTGTGACCCGGCCCGTTTCGCGGTCCACGTTGTCGACCGTGGACACCGTCGCGTCGAGGCGGTTCTCGCGGCGCACCTCGGCGATCGGACCCGATCCGTCCGAGGATCCGGCCCGCCCCGCCAGCACCAGCCCCGCCCCGCGTCCGCGCAGCGCCCCGGAGAAATGCGCCGTGATCGATCCCTGGCCGTTGTGGTCGGCCCGCGCGCCGGCCCCGGTCACCACCACGGCCAACTGGGCGGGCGCGAAGTCACCGGCGGCGAGGAAGCCGCCGTTGCGCAGGGTGTCGACGATCAGCCCGCGTTCCTGCGCGGTGGCACGGTCGGCGCCGTCGGCGGGGTCGGTGAGAAACGCCAGGCCGAGGAGATCACCGGCGAGGCTGCCCTGATCCACCGCTTCGGTCTGCAACTGGGCGCCGGCGGGAATCATGTTCGTGACCGCAGTTCGCAAGCGGTCGCCCTGCGAGGCGTCGACGAAGGCGTCGGTGAGCGCGACCCGCCCGGTGACCTTCGCCCCCGCAGTGGTCAGGGCTGCCGTCACCGCGTCGACATCGCCGCCGTCGGCATCGGGGGTGGTGAATACGAGCACCGTGTGATCGGCGAGGGTTCCGTTCAGGATGCGGCCCGCCGACCGGGCGATGAAGTCGTCGGCCGCACCGACCTGTCGTTCGAGTTGCCCGTTGGCCGCCGCGAGCGCGTCGTTGCGCTGAGCCAGATCGTCACCGCCACCCGGACCACCCTGGCGGACGACGGCGCCGAGCGCCGCACCCACCGCCAATGCCAGAAAGATCGCGGCCAGGGAAACGACGAGCCGACGCATGGAACCCACTGCTTTCTCTACCCCCGACGGTCCGATAGTCGATGGAGCCAGTCCTGCGACTGCCGCCACGCCGAATCCAGCCAATCCAGCACATCGCTGCCCAGATGCGAGGACACCAGCAGTCCGACGATCAGCGCGATCAGCGCGGCCAGCACCACCAGTGCGGTCGCCCAGCCGGAGTTGCCCTGCCGATACAGGGTGGCGACCGCCTTGGCGTCCATCAGTTTCGGCCCCGCCTTGAGCCGGGTCAGGAACATCGCCGGAGCCGATTCGCGGCGGCTGCGATCGAAGAAGTCGTCGAGCGAGGCCGGCGCACCGCAGGTGATGATCAGCGCGGCCCCGTGATGGTCGGCCAGCAGCAGCGCCAGATCCGCCGCCGATCCCGAGGACGGGAAGGTGGTGGCGCCGATACCCAGGTCCTGAATTCGCTCCAGCCCCTTGGCATGCCCGTCGGTATCGGCCGGAAGTATCAGCTCGGCACCGCATTTCAGCGAGCTCGCGGTGATTTCCTCCGGGTCGCCGACGATCAGATCGGGACGATATCCGGCCTTGGTCAGGATGTCGGCGCCGCGCCCGACACCGACCAGAATCGGCGCGTATTCCTTGACGAACGGCTTGATCGCCTTGAGGTCGTCACGACTGTCCACGCCGTCGGCCACCACCACGACATGGCGGCCGCGCATCGACAGATCCAGGGCCGGAACCCCGAGACCGTCGATCAGCATCGCGCTTTCGGTCCGGATGTATTCGGTCGTATTGCCGGCGAAGGCTTCCAGATGGTCGGCCAGCCCGTTGCGCGCCGCGATCATCCGCTCGGCGATGACCTGATCGGTGAGCTCGATGGCCTCGACCAGAACCTCCGGTTCCTTCTTGGTCAACTTGTCGGCATACACCACGCCGGCATCGATGCGGACCTTGCTGCCGTCCTTGATCTTGCCGAACACGTCGGCGGAGACAGCATCCAGCAACACGATTCCGTTGGCGGCCAGCACTTCCGGGCCGAGGTTCGGATAGCGGCCCGAAATCGAGGGCGAGGCATTGATCACCGCCGCCACGCCCGCCTGGACGAGCCGGTCAGCGGTGAGGCGATCGATGTCCATCTCGTCGAGGACCACCACATCGCCCGCCCCGACCCGCTTGAGCAGACGCCGGGTATTGCGGTCCACCCGGGCCATCCCGGTGACGCCGGGAAGCGTTTCGGTGTTGCGCGACAACAGCGCCAGCATCTTCATGGCATCCGATAATGGACGCCGACTCTCAACCTGTGGTGGAGGCGCGCCGACGTCCTATCACATCCCCTGGCATGAGGCCAGCAAACGCACGCCTCCACGACGTCGACTGGCGTGCCGGGTGGTACCGCTGGTACCGATATGCTTCGGCTCACTGCATCCGAAGGACTCTCAATGACTGTGTCAAGCCGCAGCTGCCACCGATGTCGGGCGGATGGCACTGAATTCGCGGCCGTCGCGCAGCAAGGCCCACAAGAC